>JAQTYS010000264.1 GCA_028688175.1 Methanothrix sp.
ATCCAGGATGATTGTAGATTCAGCCGACCTAATTGTATTTGAGAACCTTAATATTTCAGGTATGCTTAAGAATCACCATCTTGCAAAGCATATTCAAGACCATGCATGGGGAAAGCTAATCCAGTTCGCTCAAAGCAAAGCTGCAAAGGCTGGCAAAATGGTTGAACTGGTAGACGCGAGATACACATCTCAGAAATGCTCCCAGTGTGGTATAATGGTCCCTAAGACACTGGCAAACCGAATCCATCTTTGTCCTAACTGTGGGCTAGAGATAGATCGAGACATCAATGCCAGCTTGAACATTCGCACCCTCGGACTGAGGGGAAGAGCCTATCAAGATCCGGCCCCTACTTTGTGCAAATCATCAAAGCAAGTTAGATCGATGACGTAGGAAGCCCTGCCCCTTCAGGGGCATGGGAGGAAGTCACTGATAATATGCCAGGATAAAGATAAAGTCTCTTCGTGCAGGCGGAGGTTATAGTCCAATCCAGCGTACTTGAAGGTCGTCAGCGACAAAGGCAGCAAACGGGCCGCATCTATTCTGCCAAAGCTACACTCCAGGAAATGGATGCTACGAAGGCAGATTTAATAAATATGATTGAATGATATTAGCCAAAAAGATTTATATTATGATTATATATAATACTAAATTATGAAAGAAATTGGGATAGTATTGTTGATCCTAATGACTGCGGGGATCTGTATGGCAGAGGTTCCATACCTGATTGGGAACTGGACAGGCTCTCAGAATACATATGTTGCAGAAAATGGTTCATATAAGTTGTTAGAAAACGAAAGCACCAGCTTGGTTATTACCGAGCAGAAAGATCGCCTCTTTACAGGATATGTGACATATCCATCGGATGGGAAAGTGATAGTAGAAAATTTGGCAGGGGCAATCGGCTTGGATAACAAAACGTACTATGTGGCCGAATCAAATGAGGGATATGACTTTGGTACGATTATCTCTGATGATGAGATTGAGCATATATATCTCGCAGACGGAGAAAATGGACGAATAGTCATTAATCGGCTGTATCGTGTTAAAGAATAAAATATATATTTTTTAAAAAATTATATTTATTCCTTACACCCTTGCTGAAGTTAACCTGTTGTATCAAGAAGTTTTCACTCAGGTCACTTCCAATAATCGCCTGCAAGGTGACCGGACCGGTGAATAATTTATCTACCCATGGCTCTTTAGCTACCGGTTCTACTTTGATCAACTTCATGATTATCGCTTTCTTTATGAGAACTGTTAATGCTGCTATTATTCTTGAAGCTTTCCGTGCCGGTTCGAGAATATGCTATTTGTAAGGTAGAACTCAGCTTTTTCTTCCATTATTTTTAGTTTGTGTCGAGGTTGCTCCATAATGCGCCAGCATAAATTCATAGCCCTAACTGGGTGCTATCAAATATAAGGAGAACCATGTCGGAAAACATCATAAGCACTTTGCGTTAATATGATCATGGATGATGGGATGTCAAAGAGACAGATAGCAGAGGACGTTTCTAAACGGTGTGATAATTGTGGTTCGCTGGTGAGAGACGGTGGGCAGGGCGGATTTGGCAAAGATGGAAAGTACCATACATTTTGTAGTTCTAAGTGCCGCAGCGAGTATATTCAGAAAGGACCTAAGCCATTGCAGGTAAAGTTGACAATGTTTTTCGAACAAATGGTGCAATGAATAAAAAGCTATCAGGATAACTATGATTATTAACCCTTCTTTCCGGCATTACGGCTGTCATCAGAACTCACTCCCGCCCGGCCGGGCCCGCTTGCGTGCATGTGCGTACGCTCGTGCTCAAGGTGCGTGAGGGTCTGGATCAAGAGGGACGGGGGATCTGCATGTAGAGGAGCCTGACTTTGGAACAGAAAGCCCCTGCCTTAGGCGATACCCATGGGACTATAATTTCTAAATCAGAGCCAAAATTTGAATAAGCAAAACCGCCTATGATAATGCAATGAAGACTCTGAATTACCGAATCAGGCTCGAAAAAGAAGAGGAAGGCGGCTATACCGTAATAGTGCCTGCTCTGGCTGGATGTGTTACCTTTGGTGAGACTGTCGAAGAAGCCATTGATATGGCCAAAGAGGCGATAGAAGGCTATATCGAAACTTTGATAGATTTGGGGAAAAAAGTGCCAACAGATAACGATGTTTTGGAGTACACCGGTTCCGGCACACGGTCCGCAAAATCCAAGGTTACCCACTCTCCGAATTAGCTCACGCAAAGAGACTGGCACGAGCTTATTCGACAACCGGCACCGGCTCCAAGGAAACGTTTATGCCATAGCCATCGATCACCGGGATTGCATGTCCCAGGCGCAGACCCAATGCCACCCAGCCTTCAATGGCACCTATGAGGTCATCCCGGCATTCTTCGATTGTATCTCCTACGGCAATGACGCCACGGAGACCATCTACCGTGGCCATGTAGGTATCGTCTTCCAGGACTTCATATTTGGCGTGCTTCAAAGCCGCTTGAATGTATTCTGCAAACATATCAATTGGTAATGTGCATTGAAAGGATTTAGTTTTTATTTCGGAATGTGACAAGTCGCCGGCAAATGCAATAGCTGACACCATCCACGGCCGGGCTCGCTCGTGCGCGGGTGGCCGGGCGGCACCGGGCAGGCGGCAGCAGGCCTGCGGGTGGGGAGGGCGCTCGATGCCTGCAAGGTCGCCGGGATTTCAGCCAAGTGCAACTGAGATCTTCCTGCTCCTTCCTGGCCATCAGCAAAATTTTCGCTACATTTTTAGCCTTGAAGACGAATGTTAGTAATATGTCAACTGCTTCATTGCTGGTTGAGATTAATCCTAAGGTCAGGGATAGGCTGGATCATCTCAAGCTCCACCCGGAAGAGAGTTACAGCGACGTTATTGATCGAATTGCCTGCATTGCCCTTGAGGAAGAGCCTTTGAATCAGGAGACCCAAGATAAGATAGCTGAGGCTTTGGATGATCTCAAAGAAGGCCGATATTTAACCAGCCAGGAGATTCGGATGATGCTGGAGTCATCCTGATGTTCCAGGTGCTCTACTCCCCTGGAGCCGGAAAAGCCCTCCAGAAGATGCCCAAAGGAATAGCAAAACGCGTCTTCGATTCCATTGAAGATCTATCCGGAGTTGACGATCCCAAACGTTATATAAAAAAGTTGAAAGGTTCATTTGGGGTTCCCATTTACTCATATCGAGTTGGAGATTATCGTATTATTTTGAGCGTCAATGACGAAGTTCTCGTCATCTATGTTATTGATGTAGGCGATAGGAGCGCTATCTATCGCAAATATTGACCGTCATTGCCTCTGTTGACCAGGCATAACATCCCACAACCACACACGCCATCTGTCGCAAGCCCGGCCGGGCCCGCTCGCAGGCGTGGGCGGCATCCGTCCCTGGGCAGCCTTCGGGCCAGGCGGTAACAGGCCAGCGGGCGGGAGCCGGTCGCCTGTCGCAGCCTCGCCAGAATTTAGGTGGGATGATCTTGATCAGTTGGGCATCACTGCCCCCTTGCATCGAAGGACGATGGCGAACCGCTTATCATGAGAAGCAAAATGCCCTATCCAAAAGTTTAAACATGAATACTCCCATTAGTGGGATTGATAATTTATGCCGTTCACGAAAGTTGATGATAAAGGAAGAGTTGTTCTTCCTAATGATCTCCGCCGCAGGCTGGGCATAAATCCCGGCGACGAATTTGCAGTGGCTGAACTGGGACCTGATGCCATTGTGCTGAAAAAAATCGATTTGAAATCCTTGCTGGATGAGAT
>JAQTYS010000265.1 GCA_028688175.1 Methanothrix sp.
GAGTCCGTCTCTGATGTGCACCCTTCTGGCAAATTTAGGCAGGGCCAGTTGTCAGCGAGGCGATATGTCAAAAGCGGAGCAGTGCTATTCCAAAATGCTTCGCTCGCTAGATGGCGATGATCACTCCAGCCGGGCCGATGCGCTCTATTGTTTAGGTGAGCTCTGCCAGATTAAGGGCAAGTATGGCGAGGCGGAGGAATGTTATCAAAAGAGCCATTCCGAGAGTGAGAAGGCCCAGGACCGCAGGAAAATGGCGGCATCGCTCGCGGCCTTGGCCTCAGTCTATCAGCTCACCGGGGCGGCAAATAAGGTAGAAAGCTGTCTGGAAAAAGCACTGCATCATCAGCAAGATATTGGTGATGTTTTAGCCGCGGCCAGGATGCGCTTTCAACTGGCAGAGTTCTTTTTCCAGGAAGGCAGGTACAATGAGGCTGCTACCCATTATGAAAAGAGCCTGCCGGCCTTAGAAGAAGGCGACTGTCTCCTGGCGGCTCGCGCTCAAGGTCGCATAGGGCAATGCTTCCTGGATTTAGGCGATTATGTACTGGCAGAGGATCATTTAGAGAAGGCCAGAGAGATCATGCAGGCTCAAGGCGACCTGGGAAGCCTCGCTGATCTGCTGATACTGCTTGCCGGCAATTACCGCCTGCAAAATCGGCTTGATGAGGCTCTGCATTGCTCCCAACAATGCCTGGAGATCAGAGAGAAAATAGATGATCCCAGTGCAATTGCCGATGCATATAGCTGCATGGGGCTGATTCATGCTGACCGGCGCGAGTACTGCGAAGGAAGAGCATGTTTTCAGAGGGCTGCAGATCTGCTGAATCAGAGCGGAAAATGCTTGTCCGCGGCGGAAGCGCTCTCTAATTTAGGATGCTTATGTCATTTAAATGGGGAGCACGACGATGCTCTCCACTTCTACGGTCGCGCTTTAGATATCTTCACACAGCTGGGAAATGATCAAGGCAAGGCCCAGACAGAGGCTAATTTAGGCCTTATCTACCAGAGCAAGGGCGAGCTCTCTCTTGCCGAGGATTACCTGCAAAAGAGCCTGAAGGTCAGAGATGGTACGGATATGGCCGGGGAAGCCGGCATCAAGCTCTCTTTGGGTCTGACCGCTCAGTGTAAGGGCGAATGGGATTCTGCCCGTGATTATTATGAGCAGGCAGCTATGGCTTTTGAAGATCTGGGAGACCTGCACGGCTTTTCTCTGGCGCAAAACAATCTGGGAAATCTGCACTCAGATCTGGGAGACACTCAAAAGGCAATTTTATGCTACAACTTTAGTCTGGATGCCAAGCGCGCTCAAAATGACCTGCATGGCGTGGCGGCAACTCTGGCCAATCTGGCGGCTGCCTATTGCCAGGAGGACGAATTGGAAGAGGCGGAGGAGATGTACCAGCAGAGCCTGGCGATCTTCCGAGATATGAACGACCAGAGGAGCGAGGGAAAATCGCTCCTCGGCCTGGCCGGGGTCAAGGCCAAGAAAGGTGAGCTAAAGGAAGCCATGATGCATTTTCAGGGCAGCCTCCGTATGGGAATAAAACAGGAGGACTCCACGGTCATGACCGCAGCTTTAGACGGCCTAGTCAATGTGTCCCTGCAACTCGGTATATGGCAAGAGGCAGAGGCCAGCTATGTCCTGGTATTGGATGCCCTTCGCCCCCTGGGAGAATCGGAGGCTTTGGCCGCGGTATTATGCTCTTGGGGAAATCTGCAGGCAGACCTGGGGGAGTGGGATCATGCTCTGCAAAACTATCAGGAGAGCCTGACAATCTTAGAGCGGCTAGGGAGCGAGTATTCCATGGCGATCGCCAAGAACAACCTGGCTAATATCTGCTACCGGCGCGGCGATTGGACGGCCGCTCTTGAGAGCTACCGCCAGAGTCGCGATGGTTTTGCCAGGGTGGGTGATGACAAAAGCCAGGCATCCGTATTAAGCAATATGGCCAGCCTATGCTACAAGAGAGGAGAATGGTCCCAGGCTTTAGAGTGCTACCAGGAGAGCCTGGATCTCTTCGAGAGGCTGGAAGATATGGCCGGAGCGGCGCAGGTTTTGGGCAACTTAGGCAACTTCTATCATCGCAGAGGTGAACGCAGTTTGGCAAAGGAACACTTCTTAAGGGGACTGGAGATTTGCAGGCGCCAGGGAGACGGGCCGGGCGCCCTGGAGATGCAGTCCAATATCGACATGCTACGTCCTGGCCAAAGCGACATTCCCGATGATCTTGATGATTATTACAAGGAGCTTGGTGAGTTGAAAGGACGAGGAGACCTCTCCGGTCAGGCAGAGGTGCTCAGTGCACTGGCCGGCTCTCTGGCAGATCGCTGCCAGTGGGAGTCTGCCCTTTCTTGCTACCAGGAGAGCTTGCAACTTTTTTCAGCGGTAGGGGAGATCTACAACCAGGCTCAGATCCGGTTCAATATGGCCCTGGTTTATAAAGACAAAGGCAATTTAGACGGAGCGCTCAACCTTTTAGGCGAAGCCCTGGTGATCTTTCAGAGGCTTGATGCTGCGCCATGCATCGCACTGGCAAGGCTTAATCTGGGCACCATCCTTGGCATGAAGGGCCTGGCGTTAGAGGCTGAAGATCACTTCCGCCAAGCCATCGATCTCCAAGAGAAGCTGGAAGCTCTTCCCGATCTATGCGAGGGATATGTATCCAGAACGCAGTTCCTGGTCCGGGAAGGAAGGCTGGATGAGGCAGAATTCTATCTCAGCAGGGCGCAGACGCTATTATCTCGCACCGATTATCCTCTTCTCAAGATATCGCTCTACAATACGCAAGGAGAATTCTATTTGAAAAAAGGCCGCTGTCGTGAAGGACAGAGCAGCTTTGAGAGAGCTTTATCCCAAGCGAGAATGCTATCCAATCCCTATGAAGAAGCCAAGGCTATCGCTAATTTAGGAAGGCTGGCATTGCAGGTCAAAGATTATCCGCAAGCTCTGGTCAAGTTGCAGCAGGCGCAGGATGCCATGAGCCGCCTGGGGGCGATGCATGATTCGCAGATCCTTTACCAGGATCTTTATTGTCTCTTCCTAGCCCTAGGAGATTATGCACAAGCGGAGAAGATGGCAACACTTCGAGAACGTGACAATAGCAGGATGGGAAATGGAGAGCTTGCAGGCCGCAAGGATGAGAGTGCACATGTCTGTGGCGGCGTTCTGCAATTATCCTGCCATGAGGAAAGCCTTCGCAGTAAGATTCAGCTCGGGAAAAAGGAAAGTGATGACCGTGAAATGCTGCCTGAGCCCTCGTCTTTACCGTTGCAGCACGAGATGTACTAGAGGTCGGACCAGACCATAGAAGGCAGAAGACTGAGCTGCAGGTCGTTCTCCGCCAGGGCATGTCTTATCTGCGGCTCCTTGAGGAGAAGATCCAGCTCACTAAGTCGCCCCATCACCTCGCCTATGCGGGCCGCCTTATGTTCGCTCCGGTAGCGAACCGGAGCATAAAATATCTCGCCCCGAGCTTTTTCTGCCTCCACGCCAAAGAAGTCCCGGCCATAAAACCCCTGGAACTTTTGAATTATGGGCTTGTAGATGTTCTTCAGGGCAGGGACATAAAATTCTTCCAGCAACATTTGCTGCATTCGGTTCTTGGTTTCGGCGATGCGCAGCCGGATATATCCCTGGCCATGTATGTAGCCGGCGTAATGAACGTCATATCTGATACGAGAGCGCAGGTCGGTCAGGAGGCCAAAGGTAAACTCGCAGGTGTCTTCAGTCTCAGTCGGATCTAAGTTGAGGAAGTACCGGATGAAGAGAGTGT
>JAQTYS010000033.1 GCA_028688175.1 Methanothrix sp.
CAAGTTGCATGGAATCGACCATTCTTTTGGGGCCACTGGTGTAGAATACTCGCTCAGAATAATCTGTCAGCATTTGCCTGATCATATTGGCATCGATTCTGCCGACCCTGCCATTCCAGGAAGGACCCGGTCGGGTCAAGGTATTAATGATAGTAAACTTCTGATTTTTCGCAGTGAGGGCCTGGAATTCATCATTAAATGGAATGTCATCCTCCTGCCGGTTGGAATAAAACAGGAAGATATCAGTCGCAAGGCCCTTGTCGGTGCAATATTTTATCATACTTCGCAGAGGCGTTATGCCTATTCCTCCGGAGAGCATGGCGATCTTCTCGTATTCCCCGTGAAAAGTGAAGCTGCCATAGGGGCCGGAAAAACTGATGGTATCTCCCTCTTTCAGAGAAAGGAGGGCATTGGAGAACTCGTGGCCCGTCAGCCGTTTGGTGACCTGCAGAGAGTCCTCTGTCGGACTGCTGGAGAGGCTGAGAGGCTTCGCGATTTCACCCTCGATGCCCTTAAGCTTTAAAATTATGTACTGGCCGGGAAGGTAGTCAAATCCAAGAGGCCGGATAAATTGAATTGACCGGGATGACCCACTGCTTTGCTTAGTCCCAATGACCTCGGTCTTAAATTGCTGCGTCATAAAAATTGGGGGCTTTAGAGCCCTGAGATGCCTGCCAGCTCCAGGCTCTGGTTTCTGTCGCCATTGCCCTCAACAAGAGCCACGATGCTTCCTGTATTCCAGAGGTAGAGATATCTGATGCTGTTATCGCCCCGGATGTCCTTGATCTCCAGAGCATCATGGCTGTTGACTGTGGCATTGCCGAATATGGGCAACTTGCGGGCCAACTGATCCTGATATGTCTTCTGGGATTTGAAGTTGGAGACGGCAGCCCTAGCATGCTCCTCATCTGAGAGCTGGATGAGAGTTATCTTGGCATCATAGCCTTGGCCAGGATCGCTCCACTGGTATATGCCCACTGAGGCATTGGCCTGGCCAATCCCCTCTGGTGCGAGGAATTCCTTGATATAATCTGTCATGTTCATGTTGCTGTTCTCGCCGGGCAGAACCGCCAGCAGCTTGAAGCCTTCCGGCAGATTCTCCTTTGGGATGGCCGGATTTGAGGCAGATGCTGCGGGGTCTTTTGCCAGGCAGCCGGCGCTTGCCGCCAGCACCAGGGATATGAATAGTAAGCAGATTATGTTCTTCATTGTCATGGATGAGCCTATCGTATTTTCAAGGCCATAAGGCTTGTGAGCCGAAAAGGCAGTTCGACATTCGCCGGACATTCTTCTGAAGAGCCCACTTTCAGCTCCACCTTTCGCCGCCCATTAAACTAAAGCTGCACCACCAGATCATCCTCTCCTACTATGATCCCCGGAAAGTCCAAAACCGTGGCCACCGCCTCGCGGCGCATCTCCAGGCTCGTGTACCTTCCGGCATCAAAGTGGGTGAGCGCGAGGCGCGCGGCCTTGGCCTGTCTGGCTATGGCGGCAGCCGCCGCCGGGTTGAGGTGCGGCCAGGCCGGGTTCTCTTCACCGGGCAGGTGGGCGCATTCAGCGATCAGCAGGTCGGCGTCCTCTGCCAGGAGCACGGCGTTCTCGCAGACGCCTGTGTCCGGGCAGTAGGTGATGGTCTTGCCGTCCAGATCGAAGCGGTAGCCCAGGCAGGGCGAGGCGTGCACCAGGAAGCGGCAGTCCAGGGCAAAGGGCAGCTTGTAGGGACCGGGCGAGAGCTCGCGGATCACCACCGGGAAGGGCAGCTTCTCCAGGGGGACGGTGAATGGCTCATTCACAATGGTATGCAGCGTCGCTTTGGTGCCTTTCTGGCCGAAGATGGTGAGGCTCGGAAAGCGGAACTTGCTGAGGACGTGCAGCCCCTCGATGTGGTCCAGGTGGAAGTGGCTGAGGAAGAGGTAGACGGGCAGGTCGTCCTTGATGTAGCGGTCCGCTTTGGACAGGCCGTTTCCAGCGTCCAGGATTATGTGGTACTTCTCAGAGTTGATGAGGGTGCAGATGGTGTTACCGGTGGGGCTGTCATACCAGCCGTTGGTGCCCAGAAATATGATTTGCATGCTAATTCACCTCTTTGGGTGGCTGCCAGTCCGCGAGCTGCTGGCGGATCTTTTTCGCCAGGGGGCTTTCGATCTGTTGGAAGATGTGAAGGGCTTGTTCGAGGTGATCGAGGGCTTTGTCGATCTGACCAAGATCTGAGAAGGCTTTACCCAGGTTGCCATGACAGGTTCCCTCCTTCCTTCGGTCCCCAATCTCGCAAGCTATGACCAAAGCCTGATCGTAGTATTCGATTGCCTTGCGCGTCTCGCCCAAGATGGCATGGGCATTGCCCAGGTTACCCAGATCAGACCCTTCCCCACTTCGGTCTCCATTCTCGCGAGCAATGGCCAGGGCCTGCTCACAGTATTCGATTGCAGTCCTAGTTTCGCCTAAGTCGGCATAGGCTAAGCCTAGATTGCCTAGATCTGATCCTTCTCCCATTCGATCGCCAATTTCACGGGAAATAGCCAGGCCTTGCTCATGGTACTCGATTGCCTTTCGAGTTTCGCCCAAGTCAGTGCAGGCCAGTCCCAGATTGCTCAGGTTGTTTCCTTCAGCTCTCTTGTCCCCAATCTCGCGAGCAATAGCCAGGGCCTGCTCGTAGTATTCGATTGCCTTGCACGTCTCGCCCAGGTCGGCATAGGCATTGCCCAGATTTCCCAGGTCAGACCCTTCATCCCTCCTATTCCTAGTCTCGCGAGCAATAGCCAGGGCCAACTCATAGTAATCGATTGCCTTTCGAACCTCGCCAAGTGAGAGGTACCTATTGCCAAGGTTGCCCAGGTGTTGTCCTACCCCTCTTCGGTCACCAATCTCGCGAGCAATGACTAGGGCCTGCTCATGATACTCGATGGCTCTACGCATCTCGCCAAGGGTAGAGTATCTATTGCCGAGGTTGCCCAAGACGGTACCTTCACTCCTTCTGTCCCCAATCTTGCGGGCAATATTCAGTGACAGCTCATGGTATTCAATTGCCTTGCGCGTCTCGCCCAATGCGGCGTAGGCCAGACCTAGATTGCCCAAATATGCACCTAAGGCACGTTGATCCCCCGTCATCTTTGCTACTCTTAAACCGGATTCAAGCCAGCCAATTCTATCCCTTGGATGCAGGCGCAAATCCAATACCTCAACTCCATATCCAGCATAAGACCTTGCCAATTGCAGGATAGATTTTAAATCACTCTTTTTCAATTTGCTAGGTCCTTGGATCATGTTCTTTGCCCAGGCCTGTCCAACTTTGATATTAGCCCATTCAAGATCGAAAAGCTTTAATCCTGCTATGATATCCGTCCCACTTTTTTGATAGAGATTATCTGCTTTCGAGAGAACATTCAAGTAATAATTGGCGTGTTTCTGCTGGACATAGGCAAGTTCATCTCCTTCAAGAAGCGATTCTGCGAAAAGATGAGCTAAATCATGAAGCTTATACCGGCCCACCTCTGAATCAGGTATTGAATCAAAGTCCACTAGGCTCCAGCGAACCAGATCGCTCAGAGCCTCTTCGGATGCGTCTGGAGACATCTTAAGAATTGCAATTGCTGCCTCGCGATCGAAATCTTCAGGAAAGACTGATAACCTTCTCCAATTCTTCTTCCTCAGAGGAGTGAGCAAATCGTAGCTCAAGCTGAATGAGCCCTTTACCAATTCAAGAAGGGCAACTTTATTTTCAAGTCGCCTTTCGTACTCGGAAACGACTAAATCTTTTTTTTCAGCTAACGCGCTGGCCGCGTTGCGCAGCGCCAGTGGCAGGCAGCCGCATATTTTTGCCAGCTCTTCTGCCCGGCTACCAATGCGCGGGGCTATTTGTAGAAGAAGCTCACAAGATTTGTCTAAAGGCAGAATGTCTATGTCCTTTTCCGCCAAACCTGGCAAGGCAAATTTTATTCTCGATGTGATTAGGACAGTGCAGCCCGCGGGCGGCAGCATAGGCTCCACCTGCTCGCTGCCAGCGGCATTGTCCAGCAGCAAGAGAACCCGTTTGCCGGCCAGAGTTGAGTGATACAAACCACGCAGTTCATTTGAGTGTTCCGGCAGGCGATCAGTGGGATTGTAGGCCCGGATGACCTGGGCCATGGCGTCTTCCGGCGTAAGAGCTGGCAACTCTGGTTTATTGCTTGTTCCACGCATATCTACGAAGATCTGGCCATCAGGAAATTTGCTCTTGATCTTATCTGCCAGGACCAGAGCCAGGGCTGTCTTGCCGATGCCGCCCATGCCGCGCAGGCCGGTGATGGTGGCACCTTTCTCGAAGTTGGAGAGGATATCCGCAATCTCTTCTTCACGGCCTTTGAAATCTTTAGGCGGTGGCGGGATTTGATGGGGAATGGGTGCTTTTTCAGATCCGGAAATCGAAAAACGAAATTCGCCATTCGTGGTGGAAAACGTTTCATCGTCTTTCCTCCAGACACGGTTCAAATCACTCCAGCGACGCGGAAAGACAATGCCTTTGTCTGTATCAAAATCCAAATGGACATAATTGTATGAATATGTGTAGTCGGAATTTGCGGACATGCTTCTGTCATAGCAAGCCCCGGCAGGAATTGTGATATAATAGCCAAAGTTGTCTCTGACTGCCGATGCTCCCGGCTTATGGGCATGACCATGAAGTATGAAATTGCATTTTCGTTTTAAATGCACCTCATTTCGGCTTAAATCAAAGGGAGTTAACCAGTCGAGAGGATGGTGAAGCACGGCAATTTTGATATCAGAGTCAGAGATATTCTCAAGAGAATCGTATATCTGCGATTCACCAATGCAGAGGTATCCCTGGTCACTGAATTCCCCTGCCTCGTCTTTATGGCGAGCACACATCCATGCAGAATTGATACCTAGCAATTTTATTTTTCTACCGTCGATCTCAAATGAGCCTACACTGCAATATCCCGGAGGCTTTTGGCCTGTGCAATCAGTCAGAAAGCGATTAAAAGCCTGGAACGGTTGCGATAACTGCACTCTTTTCTTATCCTCGCTCCACCAAGGTTCAACTTCTTCATTGGATGTCAAAGGCTTCGAAAGTGCAGCAGGAATTAGGTCACGATCCAAATCATGGTTTCCAGGGACAATAAATAGCCGGTCTTTTCCCAATTGACAGGCTTCTAAAAGAGGATTGAATAAATCCTCTGTTGCCTTCGTATACTCATCTGGCTGCCCACTTTTGGCCGCATCCCCACTAAATATGATGAAATCTATTTTGCTCAAATGAGGATTTATTTTTTCTCTCGCTTTTATATCCTTAATGAGGGCATCGCAAACCACTTTGCGATTGAATTTCCTTTCTGCTTGATGCCAGTCCGAAAGATGAAGCCAGGTCAATCCAGTCATTTATTCCTCACGCAATGTTAAGCGTTAATTCGCATCATATTCAACATATTATCAATATTAATGGTGTTATAATTTTGTCTTAGATTTTTCAAATCATTAGGCTACAGAAACGGTTGTCTAGAATTTAAGATTTGCCAGTACATCTAAGCTGAAACAAACCAATGTCCAAACTTCGCGGCTTCGCGCCTTCGCGCGAAAACAGACCCTGTTGAATCTCACGCAAAGCCGCGAAGACGCAAAAAATGGTCCACCGTTCGCAAAGGCCACATTATCCTCCTGCAATCAGATCTTCGATTAGGCCAGGAAGTGCTAATAAGTGCAGCAAAATAATATTAAGATCCCTCAAACCTGCGCCTATTTTCGCTCTATCTGCTCCTGCCAAGGAAAACAAATATTTCGCTGCACTCGCAAGACGCCGCCCAAATCAAAAACAAAAAATGATATTTCAGATCTTGTCCGCCCCTCCCCTCTCCTTCTGCTCCTTCACCAGCCCGCCGTAGGCCACCCCCGCCTCGGTGAGCACGATTTTTCCCTCCTCCAGCTCAATCAGCCCGGCCAGCTCCAGGCGGTGCAGGTGGTAGTCGAGCATCTTCTCGCCCACAGCCGCGGCTATCTCCGGCACACTCAAAACCCCCTGGTTCATGAGGATGATCATGTTCCTTCTAATGGGGCTTTCCAGAGCGTGATGGACGGCTGCCATCTCCTCAGGCGATGCCGGCTTGGCTTTCTTTCCCATCAGCATGTCTCAGCTCCCCCTGGAAAAAGTAGTGGCCGTAGCCATCATCCCCGCAGCAGGCAGCTCAAGCTGCACTCTCTTGAGCGTGGGATCTCCAAACATGCATAGCTGCATGGTGATTCTCCTCTCGCCGTCTCCTTTCCTGAGAACGACCTCCTGCATCAGCTCGCTCAGGGCATCGCCCAGCCGGTAGCGGCCCGAGGGGCTTTCTCCCTTCAGGTAAGGCTCGAACTTCTCTGCGAAGTAGGCAGGCGTACCTTGATCAGTGGTGCGGGCCAGGAAAGCTGCCGCCCCGGCTCTCAAGAATTCCGTGGCAAAAGAGGGGCGGTCGCTGTAGAGCTGGCCGGTGTTGCAGGAGACCCAGCCGGATATGATAGGATGATGGCTCAGATCCACATCTGCCACGTTCTCCAAATTGAATATGGGAATGTGCTCATTGGTGGCGAAGGAGACCGGGCTGCCATGACCCATGATGAAGATGTAGTCGCTGCGAGACATCTGATCAAACATCTCAGCCCGACGGTCGCATTCATCGCACACCCCGTAAGGAGGAGTGGCATAACACTGCCCGCAGGTAGGAGCATCATCACGGCAGGCGTCGCCCAGGCCAGTGGGCGGAGCCGCCCAGCACCTCGTGGAGAGGAGCATCTCAGGAATCATGCCAAAGCCCCCCGCCTCATGAACATCGCTGGCGCTCTCCATGGCTGCAGCCACGGCGGAAGAGCCAGCGGAAACGTCCGGCATGCGGCTGACGGAAAATCCCTCATCCACCACGCCGTTCTCGTCAAAGTCGATGTACCAGCCGTCAGCCGGCAGATACCAGGGGCTGCCGCCAATGGTGACCACCTGGGGCACGGGCAGCACAGACGGGCCACCAAGGAGAATGATGTAGCACGGCCCGGTCTGATCAGTGATGCTGTGCAGAACGCTTCTGATCTCCTCCCAACTGGCCGGATCACTCAGCTGCGCGCCGTAAGCGGCCCGGCATTCTTCCGAGTCGAGCACAATGTAGCTAGCGGAAAGCCCATCTTTGCGGCTGACTACCTCTGTGTAGCGAGAGACGGCCTCATCAAGTTCTGCCGTCCTGCGGAGGAGTGATGTGCTGACCAGCAGGACCGTATTGGGCCGGGCGTTCATATTAATATCCACGACTTTGGATCTCTCGCTCGTGATGGTGACCTCCCGAACAATGCCTCCTGCGCCTCTCACTCTCTTGGTGTAGGGGGCTTTTACCTCCACCGGGGAAGAGCTGGACTGCATGATAAAATTGGCATGGGTGGCGATGTAGGTGTACCTGCCCTCAGGAAGCTCCCGGCGGTAGCGCCCACTATCGGATGTGGTCGCCGTCCAGGACTTGCTCTTGTCTTCCTTGACGAAGGTCACGCTGGCCCCCTTGATGGGCGCCCCTGTCGTCGCGTCCCGCACAATTCCCTCGAAATAGCAGGGATAGGTCACGACTCTGTAGTCCATACCGCTATCGGCTAGAGCGGTTGCCTGGTCTTTGATATCTTGCGCAGGCGCAGCAAGAACCCCGGTACTTGAAAGAATGAGGAGCAAGAATGATAATAGTAACATTGGGAAAACTTGTTTATCCTTCATATTCACCACCTCATGATAGATTAATATTTAATAAGACGCCAATGATTTAACTTTTTTTCGGACAGCCGCCTGTCGCTCCATAAACCGCCAGTTCATTTTCGAGATGACGAAACCTTTTTTTAGTGCCAAAGTGGCTATGATCATAATTTGGGGGCGTCAGACTTTACAGACAATTGCATCCACCGGAAAGCGAAGGCAAAGAAATGGACTGAGGAGAGAAGAGAAGAAAGAGTAGATAGAAAAGCGATTTCCCAGGTGCCGGGAGGCTTAGGGCAATGGGAGTGATCCGCGCCCTGGTCGTGGACATAGACGGCACCCTGAGCGACCAAAACCGAGTGCTCTGCCCTTCCGCCCTGCAGGCGCTGCGCAGGCTAAAGGTGCCCGTAGTGCTGAGCACCGGCAACACCCACTGCTTTACCAGAACGGTCTCAGTTCTCCTGGGCACGCCTCGCATTTTCATAGCCGAGAACGGTGGCGTGCTATCATACTCTGAAGATGAGATGGAGATCCTGGCGGACCTGAAAGTCTGTGAGGATGCCTTCGAAAAGCTGGCTGCCGAATTTCCCCTGCAGAAATACAACTCCGCGCGCTACAGATTCACCGATATCGCCCTGCAGCGCACCTTCGATGCAAAAGCAGCTGACAAGCGCGCTCAGGAGCTGGGGCTGCCGGTGGAGGTCATTGACACCACCTATGCCGTGCACATTAAAGACAAACGGATCGATAAAGGCACCGGTCTAATCCGCATTGCCAAGCGCATGAATATTGATCTGGGCGAGTTTGCCGCCATCGGCGACAGTAACAGCGATCTGCCCATGTACCGGTTGGCAGGCTTTCGGGCCTCGGTGGGCAACGCAGGCCCGGAGCTGAAACAGGACTCCGATTATGTGGCCAAGGCAGAATACGGAAACGGCTTTGCAGAAATCATAAACTACATGAACGAAAAGGGGATGTTCTAATTTGACAGAGACATTTTCCTACAACCAGAATGCTCCGCTGAACAAAGAAGAGGCAGGCAGAGATTATCATAGCGGCACCTCTGTGCGCGATATCAGCTATGCCGGCTTAAAAGGCGAAAGAGTCAGAGCTTATCTGGTCGCACCTGCGGGAGAGGGCCCATTTCCGGGAATTATCTTTGTTCATCCCGGCCCAGGAAACAGATCATCCTTTTTGGATGAGGCGATAACTCTGGCCAGGACCAATGCCGTCTGCCTGCTAATCGACGCACCATGGGCCAAGGGAGCAGAATTTGGCAAAAGAGCCAGCGGACAGCCGGAAGATGTACGCGACTGGTTCATCGAGATTGCTATAGATTTGCGGCGGGCTGTTGATCTCATCTCTTCGTTGCCTGATGTGGACAAAAATCGTATCGCATACGTCGGCCACAGTATGGGCGCTCTTTTTGGAGGGATACTGGCTGGAGTGGACAGACGGATAAAAGCCTGCGTGCTTATAGCTGGTGTGGGAAGTTTCACTGATGTAGCCCAACTGAATATGCCTTCCCTTGCCGGGAGCGAGTTGGAAAGATATAAAACGATCATGGAACCGATCGATCCCAAAGGCTACATAAAGAATGCCGCACCTTCGGCCCTGTTCTTTCAATTCGGTCGTACGGATTCCTTCTTTCCCAGGCAGAAATTCCTGGATTATTACGGGGCAGCAAGTGAGCCCAAGTCCATTCAATGGTATGATGCGGACCATTACAGTCTCAATGAAGTGGGACGACCCGATAGAATAAAATGGCTAGCAGAATGCTTTCAGCTTTGATCGCGGGCCAGTTTGTGAAGTAATGCTGCCCAGTTGTTCTCGCAGATGATCCACCAGCCCAGAGTATCCTTGGCCAGGAGGCGCGCCGCCGGGCAGAAGGCATCAACAGCCAGATTGCAGGGCATCTCTGGCAGAGGCGGATGAAGCGGGTATTTGGTGCAGGTAAGCGGCCTGATCTCGTAGATGGTGCAGCCCTTCTTCTCCTTATCATAAAACGGACAGGGCTGCCTCAGCACCCAGGCCTGCAGTCTCTTGTCGTATCGGCAAAGAGTCTTTAGCTTCTTCTTTCCCACACGCTCTGCAATTCTATCAAAATCCTCTTTTTCCAGGTACAGACCGGCCCCAGGCGTATAGCAGCACCTGCCGCACTGCTGGCATAAAAAACGCTCCCAAAAGAGCCCAACCCCAGCCTCTGAGCCCTCCCGCTCGTCTCGGGCGGGCAGGGGCAGGGAGATGTCAAAGGGGACCTTCTCACCCCTGTCTATACTGGCCATCTGCTCATCTCTCTTCAAGACGGACCAGTGAGGCCGCAGGCGCAAAAGCTCAACATGACGGCCCTGCCGCTTCTCTTCCACGCAGGAAGCGAAGCAGAGCTGATGGCAGAGACGGCGCACCTGTTTGATCTTATCACTGCTGCCGATCATATCTTATCCTCTTATCAATTATGTATGCAATCACTTTCGCCCCGCACGGCTTGTCCTTATTATCTGCTACATGCCTATGTTATTCTATCCCATAATGACAGCTTCGCATTAATTCCGCGTCAGGTGATATAGATGTCTAAGAACCCAGAATTCACAAAATACGGCTCCGATATTGCCCGCCATCAGGATGTCATTCGCTCTGCCAATGAGGATCTGATCAAGCTCTCCCAGAGATTTGGACGCATGATGCCCAAGCTCTCCAAGCTTGACTCCTCTGCGATTCTTACCTGGTTTGACCTATACAACAAGATCAAGGATAAAGCCAAGAGAACAGATGACGAGCTGGCTGGCATAATCAATAACGAACAAGCCGCAGCAAATCCCGTTCTGCAGCTGCAGATTAATTATTACTACTCCCAAAGGCAGCGGCTCTATTTTAAGATAGAGGTCATGGATGATATCATCAGCGGTATGATGGAGGACCTCCTGGAGAACGGTAGCTTTGAGGAGGCACAGAAGGAAGAGATGCGCATAGCACTCGATGCAACCATGGAGAAGAGTATGCTTCAATCTATGGCGGCACCGGTTCCGGCCTGAGCGTAGCCTGGCCGGGCATTTCGCCCCCCTTGGCGATGATGCCCAAATATTAATTAAAAAATGAGTCGACTTCATGGTGCATTGCTGGCAATTGGGCATAATGAATCATGCGTCTCGGTTAGATCATCCAAGATGCAAAACCGCCAGCGATCTGCCAGGAGATTTTTCCATTCGCCTATTCTCGCTGCCTGGATACGGCCCTTCATATCATTCAAATTCTGCTTCATCTTATAGATCACCTCCAAACAAGTAAGTATGTTATATTCACCACAGGCGATTCTTGGGATTATGCCTGCCGGAGGCAATGAAACGAAGCAGATCGATAGGGTTTTTATGAGCAGTCGCAAATATTCTCAGGTTGCGTCATCAGTCACTGACTTCCAAGAGGCAGGCAAAGGTATGCTCATGTGCAATATCAACCATCTTAGCCAGAAACTCACCTTCTATGTATACTGACCCATGAATCTTAATATTATAATCTTCTTTGTATCTCTAACTTTCGGTCTGTCGGAATATCTCTTAAAATGGGGGTCTTCTCGCTGTGCCCTCTTCTCTCCCCAGAGATAAAATACAGGGCAAAAGATGGAAGGATTATATCAAGAGCACCCGTAAATCCTTATCTTTTCGGGAGTCTCTGCTTCACCGGCATCATTGTAGCTCTGGGGCGAGATCTTGCTGCAATAGCCCACCCACCAATCCATCACCCGGATCTGCGACGGCATTCCCAAAAAACAGCCAGTGAATCGGAAGTAGCCAGGCACGCCACCCAGATTGATGCCGTCACCATTGCCGGTGGTATCCACGATATGATACTTTGTGTCTCCCGGCAGGAGCACCAGATTGTAGGCATGGCCGGGATGATCCCCTACCAGAGGCAGATCATATCCCGTGCTGGAGGTGCTGAAGACCTCGCTCTGGTTATAGCCTGCTTTGCGCAGCAATGTGGTCAGAGCCGCCGCATAATCGATGCACACGCCAGTCTGCAAGATATTGACCGTGGCGTGGGTGGGAAACATGCCCATCACAGCACTGTTCTCGCTCATGTTCGTGTCTGAGCGCCAGGCTGAGACTCCCCACTCCTCCGGCCGGCAAGAGAGATTGGCTACATTCTTATTGAATCCATCTCTAAAGGAGCAGGTCCCGGCAAGGCTGGGATTGCACATGCGGGTGCATTCCGGATACCCAGAGCAGCAGGCCTTGAAGACCGCATAGCCTCGCATATAGCGGGCATCCGGTCCGAAGAAGTTGATGATGTACAGGCCACGGCACCTCTTTTTGTCCCCCCCTGAGTTATTGCAGGCTGCGATGGCCTCATCCACAATCCAGTCCAGGTCAGGATGGCAGACCTCCATCTGCTGACACTTCTCCGGCGCATTGGGCCAAATGTCCTGGCAGGGTGTATCCAGTGGATAATACTTCGGCCTGGGATTGACTTTGCTGCAAACCCAGGGCTTTGCGATACCGATTTCTACGTAGGCCAGGTCCGAAGAGCCGCTGGCGTTGGTAATAGTAAGGGTGATATTATGCCATCCCAGGCTGAGGTTCTTCATCTGGAATGATTCATTCCTGCCGATGATACCGTCCAGGCTGGACCGCCACAGGTAGCGCAACGGCCCTTTGCCGCAATTGGCGGCGGTAGCGGAAAAGAACACATTCTCGCCTTGCGGGAAGGTGCGCACATCACCTGGAGAGAGAATCTTTGCCCTGAGCCGGCCATTTTGCATTTCATCAGCAGATCTGCCGCCACAGCCGCAGTCCTTCAGATCTACTGGATCTTGTGTACTGTTCATCCCCGGCTCATTTTTTGCCGCCGCGCTGACATCACCCGGACCGGCCGGACCGGGAAGATAGACAAGGGCGCCCATGGCCAGAGCAATTAATGCCATGCTCCCCAGAGCATAGGCCAAATAGCCCCATCTTCGGCTGCCCTCGCTGCAGAGCAGAGGCAAGCAACGGAGATTTCCTGAAAAGGAGAGAGCCAGACCGCTAAAGAGGAAGAGCGGTCCCGAGACGGACCAGGCCTTCCAGCCATAAGGCAGCAGGGTTATGGCCACCTGAGCGAGAGGAAATCCGAACAGTCCTGCAAAGAGGAGAAGATTGCGAGCCGCATCCTCAGGACGGCGCAAAGCCGCCCCCGTGATAGCAGCTACTACTAAGATTACTATGCAGGCATTCCATTCACGATAATACGCCAAGACCGCAAAGATGGTGAGGGCATACAGGACGCCCAGGAGAAGCAGCGCTTGCTTTGCTCGCTTACTGGACCAGGACTGGGCTGAAGCTATGATGCCGACCAGCCCTAGCAGAATGATGAGAAAGCCGCCCGCGGCCTGAGAGAAGACATAATCCAGCTCTCCCGGCCGGCCCAAAGACGGCAACGCAAAGAGGAGAAATATGCAGCCGACTGCGATAGCAGCTATCCCTGCCATAAAACCCGGCAGCGACAGGATCTTTCGCGCCCTATTCTTCTCCTCGGCATTGAGCATTTGGCAACCCTGGCGCTGCCAGGGGAGTTAAAACTATGGGCTTCTCAAGCGGCAATTGATGAAGCGCTTACGTGGCCATCCCGCTGGTCCAATTTGCCAGGTCGCATTCCCATCGGGAGCGCATCTGGATTGCAGAACGAGAGGACAAGATCGTGGGGTGCGTGGCAATCGTAAAATTCTCAGAGAACATAGCCCAATTGCGCCGGCGGCTCTTGCATCCTGAAGTAAGAGGCCAGGGCCTGGGCAGAAAGCTGCTGCAAGATGCTTTACATTTGGGGCAGGTAAGTGACTGAGATCAAATATGAACGTGCGACGAAAAAAGGATGAACGACCCGGGCTGATCCGGTCCTCTCAGATCTTCCCTTGCCGGTAGATGAAAAACCTGAGAGTGTCGTTGTCCGCCGTCCGCAGGCCGATTTCCGGAAGCAGCGAGATATCCCGGTTTTTGTTGAGCGTCAGGGCGCTGTCCTTATTATCCATGGTGATGACACCGTTGTTGGCATCGACAGACCTGACGAGCATCTTGCCGAATGTTTTGTCGGGAGCTACCAGGACCGGTATTTCAGATATCTGCCAGATTCCGTCGACGATGGCCTCTGATTTTCTGCCGTCGCTCACCGCATCTTTAAAGTGAACGGCAATCGTCACCAATCCGTTCTGCACCCCCACGTTAGTGCGGTAGTAGTAGGTCTGGTCTGCGGTGTTAGCGTATTCGTGGCCCGGTGCAATAATCTTGAGGTTCACTGTGGCACCATCCTTGGATAGTTCCAGGAAAGCTTTTCCGCTCTCATCGACACCCTTCAGTAGAAGCCTGTATCCCTCCTCCAGATCCAGGAAGTCGCCTTTGGCAAGCACTGTCTTTTCCCTGCTATCCAGCAATATTCTCTCGAGCTGCCCGCTGGCGAGGGAGTTTTCGTCTATGGAGGCCCGATTGAGCAGATCCATCCCCCCATCTTCTGTCAGGGAGTATCCGGAAAAGTACGGCTCCCCTAAAAAGCCGATTATCATGTATCGTCCCCAATCCTGAAATTGCAGCTCTGCCAGCTGGGCTACCGTCTGGTACGAAATGCCATAGGGAGAGTCGCCGCTCAGCCAATTGCCTTCGGTTAGTGTCGTGGTCAGGCTCTCTGTGCCCAGATCCCTATCGGCATCATAATAGAATCCTGCAAAGTTCTGTGCACTCCAGGTGAATGACCCTTCCTCCAGATTATCGGTCTTGTCGATAGCGCCGGCGATGCTACCCCTGATATCGTATGTGCCCGGCTCTGTGACCTGCCGGTAAAGATAAAGCCTCAAAACATTGCTGTCTGCGGTCCGAAGATGGATATCACCCATGAGTGGCACATCGCTATTCTCTTGCAGAGAAATGGGCTGGCCGGCATTATTCAGGGTGATGATTCCGGCGGTGCCGTCAGCCTCGCCAACAGACATTTTGCCAAATTTATCACCCACTTTGACGGCAGTGGACTCCTCAGATATCTGCCAGATTCCGTCAACCGTAATGGCGGAAGTCTCTGTATCGTTATAGGCATTTTTTATGTACACCGCAATGGTCACCAGGCCTTTCTGATCGCCGAGATCCTTCTTGTAGGTGTAGGTCTTATCGGAATAGGTTGCATCATCCTTGCTGGGATAGGCGGAACTGGTATCAACCACGACGTCGTCTTTTCTCAGTTCCAGGTCGACCCGGCTTGATCTGCTGTCTATGCTCTTAAAGCCTAGCTGATAGCCTTCCAGCAGATCAAGGGGCTTGTCCTGCGTAACTACAATCTCAGAGTTGTCATCCACCAGGATCTTCTGCAACTGGCCCTTGTCAAGAGAGTTGGGATCGTCAGATCGCAATAATGGAATCTGCATCCACTGATATAGACCGGTATCGTTGACATAACCGGCAAAGTACTTCTCTCCCAGAAATCCGATGACATTATAGCTGCCAAAATCGCTTAGCCGGAATGCGCTCTGGCAAGCCGTTGTCGTGTAAACGACGCCGAATGGCACGCTTCCGCTGAGATCGTTTTCATCGGTGATGGATATAGTAAGTTGCTCTGTGCCGATATCTTTCTTTGGATCATAATAAAAACCGGGAAAATTCTGAGGATTCCAGTTAAAGCTATCATCCGCAAGATTGCTGACGCCATTCGTTGTCCCAGCCACCTCGCTTCTTATATCCAGCTTATCCGCGGCATGCGCAGATGAAGCTAAAAGCAAAGCCGTAACAGCAAGTGCAAGAATCGTCCTCATATTAGTGACCTCCAGTAATCTACCCCTCCCCTAAAGGAGAGGGGCTTTCAGTAGCCCTGAAAGGACTGCCTTGATACTTGGTAGTCCTTCCGAGCCCCCAGGCCGGACTACATAGCGGCCCAAGAAAGCAATGTTTTTTGCTCCATTGAAATCTGCATCACCAGACCAACCACAACCAGGGCACTTGAAACTCTTTCCGTTCCTGATTCCGTGCTCGCCGCAAACGTGGCATGTCTGACTCGTATAGGCCGGATCTACCAGAACCAGAGGGATAC
>JAQTYS010000266.1 GCA_028688175.1 Methanothrix sp.
CCCCCACCGATGGGAAGCAAAATGATCATGCCCATTTCCATATTGAGTTCTATCCACCCCATCGAACTGAAAACAAGCTTAAGTATTTGGCCGGGTGCGAATCGGGAGCGGGGACCTTTATTAATGATACATTACCAGAACAGTCCGCGGAAAGACTGCGAAATACGCCGCCTGCGTCCCTCGACGAACTTGAATAATCTTCGGAGGTAATAGTATGGAAAATCTCATTAAAGCTTATAACACCCGTTTTGGCCCTGCAGAGGAACTCTTCCGGGCCAGGGGTCCCGGACGGGTGAACATTATTGGAGAACATACAGATTATAACGATGGTTTTGTCCTACCCATTGCTATTGACCGAGCGATTACCATTGTCGGAACAAGAAGGGCAGATCGTCAAGTACAGGCCTATTCCTTAGACTTCAATGAATTGACCCAGTTTTCCCTCGACGAAATCGAGCCTTCGCGCAGGGAACCATGGAGCAATTACATTAGAGGTGTCCTGTTGTATATGCAGGAGCAATTTGAGCTTCCGGGAATGAATCTAATCGTCTCCGGTAATATTCCCCGGGGAGCAGGTTTGTCCTCTTCAGCAGGCTTTGAAGTAGCAACGGCCATGTTTGCTGAAGCAGTAGGCGGTTTCTCCATGGATCCGGTGGAAATGGTCAAACTGTGTCAACGGGCAGAGAACGAGTTTGTGGGAGTCAATTGCGGTATTATGGATCAGTTCATCTCCCGCCTTGGCAAAGCTGACTGCGCCCTCTTCTTAGACTGTCGTTCCTTAGAATATGAACTTGTTCCTATGACCCTTGGCGACCATGCCTTTGTTGTCACCAATTCAGCAGTAAGGCGGGGATTGGTAGACTCGGAGTATAATAAACGACGGGCCGAATGTGAAGAGGGTGTATCTATTCTGAGTACCGTCCTACCAGGTATTCAGAAGCTAAGGGATGTCACCGTAGAGGATTTCGAAAAACATCGGGGACTTCTATCACCCACAGTGGCTAAACGTTGCGAACACGTGGTTTGGGAGAATCAGAGGGTTCACGACACAGTGAAAGCCTTCAAGGCCCATGATCTAGCAGGAGCTGGTATGTTGATGAATGAGTCCCATGATAGTCTGCGGGATCTTTACGAAGTAAGCTGCAAGGAACTGGACATTCTTACAGAAATTGCTCGAAAAACACCTGGTGTATTGGGTTCCCGCATGACAGGAGCTGGCTTTGGTGGATGTACGATCACCCTAGTCGCTCAAGATCACCTCACCCAACTCTGCGATAATATCGAGAAGGACTATCCCGCAAGAACAGGACTAAAGCCGGAAATATATATCTGCGCAGCAGCAGACGGTGCCAGTGCTAGCAAACTATAAAGTCTTCGGTAAGGTAATCTGCGGTCATCAAGTCTGCGTTACCTTACCGGTATCCCCATACCACCTCATTACGCTTGAAACCGTAAGTTCATCTTTACATATATTGCCACTCTATGGTATACTTTACTCGAAACAAGACCTCATCAGAAGAAGGGGGGGTACTGGCATGAAGCCTACAGGGATTGTGCGGCGACTAGATAGCCTAGGAAGAATTGTGATTCCTAAGGAACTACGAACGACCATCGGGCTATCTGAACGTGACCCAGTCGAGATCTATGTTGGTCATCAGAACACCATTGTATTAAAGAAATACGAGACTTCATGTGTTATTTGCGGTAATACAGAAGGTCTGATCACCTTCCAAGACAAGTTGCTTTGCGGTACGTGTTTGGAACAGCTTGGAGACCTAGCTAAAAACCATGCCTAAAATGGCCTATTCTTCTCCCAGTTAGTAAGGTGGCAGTTCCACGACTTGGTCGTAGACGTCTTTTTTCGGAAGATTAGTTTGCTTGGCAGTAACGGTAATGGCGGTCTTCTTATCCAAACCGAGTTCCATCAATTCTCGAACCAACTTGACAACATCATGATTGCTCATCGTTTCTTCTTCCTTTGCACCCTGCACAAGAAGAACGATCTCACCCTTTGGCGGGCAGTCCGTAGCACGGTCTAGGAGTTCTTCTAGGGTTCCCGTCCACATCTGTTCATGCATCTTCGTCAGTTCACGAATAAGGGCAGCTGGTCTTGGACCGAGAACCCTTAGAAGATCCGCCAAGCACGGGATAATCCGGTGGGGCGCTTCATAGAAGACTAGGGTACCATCATTCCCCCTTAGCCTTTCAATCTCCGCCACCCGCTTAGTTGCTTTTCGCGGCAAGAACCCGTAAAACAGGAAACGATCCGTGGGCAACCCGCTCATCACCAAGGCGGATATCGCAGCACAGGGACCCGGTAAAGCGGTAACCCGAATTCCATATTTCAATGCCGCGCGCACAACAACAAACCCAGGATCTGCAATACCTGGGGTACCAGCATCAGATACCAAAGCAATATCTAGTCCCGACTCCAGAAAGGATATAAGCTCATCGGTCCGGGTTACTTCATTGTGTTCATGATAGCTAATCATCCGCTTCTGAATCTGATAGTAGTTTAAGAGCTGACCCGTTCGTCTGGTATCTTCACAGGCTACAAGATCCACCTTTTTGAGGACCCTTAGCACCCGCAGGGTAATGTCCTCTAGATTACCAATGGGAGTAGGGCAAATATACAAGACCCCGGTATCTTCACTGTTGTTTTTGTGTTCCATTTTGATTGGCCCTATTCTTGTTCGCTTTTCGTTTCTTATTCTTCGATCTGCGTCTTTTCTTGGATTTCTTGTTTGACTTCGGCTGTTTGGCGGCATCTTCTTTCGCGGTTTCTTCTGCGGTGACCTTGGTGTCCTCTTTTTCAACGGGTTGTCCCTTTTCCTTTTGACAGACATCGCGACATTCGCATTCCTCAGCTTCTTGCTTAGACTCCTCTTTCGCTTCCCTATAGAGGTCCCGTTCGAACTTAAGGCAACACATCAGCCGCCCACAAATCCCGGAAATCTTCGCCGGGTTTAGTGACAGGTTCTGCTCCTTGGCCATTTTGATGGAAACTGGCTCAAAATCGCCTAGGAAGGTTGTACAACACATGGAACGTCCACAGGGGCCAAGGCCCCCAATCATCTTGGCTTCATCCCGCACACCAATCTGATGTAATTCTATTCTGGTTTTGAATATGGCAGCTAGGTCTTTAACCAATTCCCGAAAATCCACACGGCCCTCGGAAGTAAAGTAGAAGATCACCTTGGTATTATCAAAGGTATACTCAACATCGATAAGCTTCATCGGCAACTGATGTTCCGCGATCTTCTTGGCACAGATATCAAAGGCAGATGCCTCCTTCTGTCGATTGGCCTCAATCTGCCGTTCATCCTCGTCTGTGGCTTTGCGCAACACCATTTTTAGTGGTTGAGTAATCTCCTCTTCACTTACTTCCTTTCTTCCGAGTACTACATGACCTGCTTCTGTGCCCCGCGCGGTCTCCACAATCACTAGATCATTTTCGGCTAACTCCAATGCGCCTGGGTCAAAATAGTAGATCTTACCGGCCTTCTTAAAACGTATGCCGACAACTATAGCCATAAACTCATTCTCCTATCGTGATGACTCCTATGACTTGTGGTAGATACTACCACAGCACCGCAAGATGATCACCTTCTATAAGCTTGAAAGAATCCTATCTAGATAGATCCGGAAATACCCTGTTCCTTGACGGTAATTTAATGCCGCTTCAATGGTTTGGCAAATTTGCAGAAGTCCAACTAGATCGTAATGTCTGGCTAGTTCCTCCAGTTGTTG
>JAQTYS010000267.1 GCA_028688175.1 Methanothrix sp.
CAACTTGTACACCTTTGTTGTCTTTTGCCTAATTGATGCAATCTGATTTTTGCTCTGAAAGTCGCCGGGAGATACAGCCGATCTTAATCCTGCAAGGAGATAATAAACCTTTGCACTATGAATTATCGATTAATATTCATTGCGCAGATCATATCCTTAGATAAACTCCAGAGGATATTTCTCAGATCAAAGCCAGAATCGCATATGAAAATTTATATTTTTATTAATAATTATCTCTGTATTATTCGCTTTATCTTTTCCAGGAATATAGATGTATCGAAATCTTCAGCACGCTTTTTGCATGCGTCCCTGTACTGTAGCGGGTCTTTAGAGATCTCCTTTATCGCTCTAACCAGCTCATCTCGGTTCGCTTCCACCAGCAGCCCCGTCTTGCCATGTATAACCGTCTCCTTAAAGCCGCCTTCATTCACCGCCACCACGGGTTTGCCACTGGCCATAGCCTCCAGGGGCGTCAGGCCGAAGTCCTCATCCTGGGCTGTGCATATCAGGCCCTTGCACTTTTCGTACAGCTCCATCAACTCTTCTTCGGAGACGGCACCTCGCATATCGACATTGCCGGGGATGTTCTTAACCAGTTTTTCATAATACTTAGCAGCATGATCCCCCTGTGCATATCCGCCGACAACTACCAGTCTCTCTTTAGGCAGCTCCCGGAATACCTCAAACTGCAGATCGATTCTCTTCTCTGGATAGATCCTGTTCACCGAAAGCCAGAAGTCGCCGTACTCCTTGAATTGGAACCTCTTGGTATCCACAGGCGGATAGATCACCTGTGAGGATCTGCCATGGAAATCCTTAATGCGTCGCTGCACAGTCTCGCTGATCGCGACTACTTGATCCAGATTTTGCACGGAGCGTTGATCAAACCAGCTATGCACCCTTATCCAGGAAGCAGCCAGAATTCTCATGGCTGCGTTTGGCTGTCTGGCGATCATGGACTCTCTTAGATCATAAAAGGCTCTTACCGGCGTGTAGCAGTACCACAGGTTGGGATGATGTTTTCGTGCTGCATAGTGCGACCAATTTCCTGAAAATATGAAGAAGTCATATTCCTGGGAAAAATCACACGCTGCAAATAATAACGATGCAGAGATTTGCTTGAAGGGCGGCAGCTTCACAGTCTTGCCGATGCTTCTTATCCGTACATCCCCGTATCCCAGCTTTTGCACAGCCTCCAAGCTGACATCGGTGGTTATGATATCTGCGGGCAGAGCGCGGGCCAGCATCAGCGCTACCCGCTCGCCTCCACCAATCGCTCCGATGTAGTCCAGGAAGATAGCGACTTTCAATAAGACCCCTTGCGCTCCTTCTCGGCCAGATAGTGGTCGAGCTGATCTCTAATAATGTCTCTCACAGTATGCTCATTTTTGAAGCCGAGTGCTTCTATCTTCTTCGTGTCTGAAAGCAGTATGGGAACTTCTGCAGGCCTGAATCTCTCTGGGTTGAAGACGATTCGTATCTCTTTGTTTCCCGTCTGCACCTTCACACCCCCATCCTCTGCCGTGAACTCCAGCTCTCCGCGCAGCATCATGCCGTCAACCTTCGTCTTTTCGAAACCAAGACCGAAGATGGGCGAGTTGTCGGGCTCATTGGGCTGTGCTATGACCTTATCTCCCTTGAAAGTCTCAATCTTGCTGACCGGATAGCCCGCTTCCTCAAGGCTCATCAGCAGATAGCTCATCACGGAGTTAGTCCTCATGGAGCCCTGGTTGTACACGTCTCCGTATTTGCCTTTTTTTGCCAGGAGCAGATAGCCGTCTATGACATCGTCCACGTGGCTCCAGTCGCGAAAAGCATTGACATTTCCTATGGTTATGGCTTCCTGCTCCTCGAACTTCAGCTTCATAACCTGAGCAGTAGCAACCGATGTCACGAACATGTTGCCTCTGCCTGCACCTTCATGGTTGAATGCCCGGGATATAATAGTCTTAACGCCGTAAGAGTACCAGTAATTCCTCATCAGAAAATCGCCGTAAACTTTGCTTACGGCGTAAGGAGACATAGGCCGGAGCGGATTTGTCTCAGCTATGGGCACTTCGGGCATCTTTTCCGGGGCAGGGAATATTGTGCCATATTTATCCAATGCCTTTTTGTGTTGCTCTTCCGAGGAGAGCACCAGGCCGTACTCCTCGCTGCTTCCAGCGAAAACCACTACCGGATCCACATTTTTAATTCGGATGGCTTCCAGCAGATTCGATGTCCCCCAGCAGTTGCAGAGCATGGTCTCATTGGGATCCTCGAAAGATCGAGGCACAAACGATTGGGCGGCCAGATGGAAAATAATCTCGGGATTGCTGGCGGTGATGGCGCTTCCTATGCTCGATATGCTCTCCAGGTCGCCTTCCACCAGACGGACTTCTTTTCCCAGGCCCAGACGGAGCATGTTATGCGGCACTTTGCCATCCGCCCGGCGACGTAGCAGGCCAAAGACGTTAGCGCCTTTGTCTATCAGCCGTTTGGCCATCCGCGACCCAACAAACCCGCTAATTCCTGTAATTAAAACGTTTTTATCTTTCAAATTCAAGGTTTTCACCATCTTATTTTACATAGAATTTTAGGAGCTCTTTTACCCCTTCTTCCAGGTTGAAACTTGCCTTAAACCCGAGCACTTTCTCCATCTTCGTAGTGTCTGAAAGTGTATGCTGAACATAATTTTTTATAGGATTCTCAACAAAGCTCGGCATCAAGGACAATCCCATATTCTTGTTCAAAATGTCTACTGTTTGATTGAATGTGTGAGCTTTTCCCGTCCCAACATTCAGAATACCGTGATAATCAGACTTCATGGCTAGTTGCAGGGCACGTGTCAGGTCCTTTACATAGGTGAAATCCCTGGTCTGCAAACCATCTCCGAAGATCAGGGGTGCTTTTCCGTCTTGCATTTCCCAGAGGAACTGAGTGACCATGTTTGCATATTGCTTCTTGGCTGTTTCTTTTGGCCCATAAACGGAGAAGAACCTCATGCCTACGGAGTCGACATTGTAGAGTCGTTTGTAAAGCTCTGCCATTCTCTCCATGGCCAGTCGGGCTTCAGTGTAGTAGTCCGTGACTTGGATGGTCATGTCTTCTCGATGGGGTGGCAAGAGGCCGTTGTAAAGTGATGATGACGAAGCATAAACCACTCGCGCCCCCGTTCTCCTGGCCAGCTCGAAGACAGCCGTAAAACCGTTGAGTGCTTCACCTACCAGGTACGGATTCTTCTTGTACATGGGTGAGGAGGATGGAATGCCCAGATGGTAGATTTTCTCGGGATGAAGATCCATCTCGCGAAGATCGTTGCAGCTTGCCTGGATAAGCTTTAGTTTGCCTTGTAGGCCTTTCAGATTGTTGGGGCTTCCCGTGTGCATATTGTCCAGGACCACAATTTCTTCACCAGATTTCAAGAGTTCTTCAACAAGGTTGGACCCGATAAATCCTGCGCCGCCAGTAATCAGTGTGCTCATAATTATCTGTTTCTCAAAATTCGCGATCTTCTATATCAGTCTGTCGAAACTCCACCGGAGGCACTGGCCAGGAATTCTTCATCTTTATCTTTAGATATGCATCAATACTTTACTTACATGCCGATTCTGGCTTTGATGCGGGAAATATCCTATGTCCACGGTGCGCAAGTGATCTAATTGTCATAGACCTTTTCCGCCCGGTCGCAAGTCCTCTCCCAGTCATATTTCTTAGCCACCTCCATGCACCACCCTCGCATTTTTTCTTTCTTTGATAGCATT
>JAQTYS010000268.1 GCA_028688175.1 Methanothrix sp.
AGGCATTAATGGCTGCCTGCTCACTATCGGCAATGCGCTGGCACAGCTCGTCCGTGGGTATCCACTTTGTATCGTCTATCAGGCGCTGGTAGTGTCTCTCTAAGGCAGGGCCAATTCCATCGGCTATGCTACATAACTGATCGTGTAGGCCCACGATGTCACCTCCGTCTGCATCTGTATCTCCCATTTGGATCGCAATCGACTTGCTGCCATTACCTATGCAGCTTCATTCCGGACTTTCGATACTTTGTCATGCAAGACGTTGAGACGCTCAAGCGCGTCGGCCACAGAGTGCCGGGTTTCCTTTTGCTTGCGAATAATCTCTTCACTGCTGTGCAATTCCAACTGCAATCTGTCTTCAAGCTCACCAAGCAGCCTATTTCCGTTCGTAATCTCGAAACTGACAAGCTTCTGAACCTGACCAAGCGCCTCGTCCGCAATAGCTACAATGCTGTTCTGGATGAAACTCGTGTTCTGGCCCAACACACTTACCAAGTATCCTATGTATTCCTTCTCAAACCCATCGACGCATTTGCCGAGTTTCTTGCGGAACTCGTCTTTGTCCATTGTGGTAATGTACTCTCCGCAACCGAAAAGGTCTTTTAGCCAGTTCCATAGTCCGGGTTTTCGGACCATGGTCGTAGAATCCTCAGCTACTTCGTCCACCGTGCGCTGAATCTCACCGGCAACATCCTTTATGCTCTCTTTGAACTGGGACTCGATATGCACCTGAATACGCTTGGTAGCGGCGTTCAGATCGACTGGAAGGGCCTCTGGATGGAGTCCAAGTTGTCCCATGATCTCATCGTAGTCTACTTTCCCAAGCTCAAACTCAGATCTCACTACCTTCATGACATCTTTCACGTCTTCCTCTATAGACAAGTGCACTTCTCTGATCGTTTGCTTGAGAACATTCTGAGCTGCCCGCTCACCCTCAAAACTGACTTCCTTAATCAGTTTCTTGGCGTTTCCTTCTGTGATTCGGCCTCGTCTCTTGTGCCATGCATCTTTGAACGCTTTCTTGACTATTTCATTCATCTCGCCTTTCCTCTGTTCGATCAGATCAAGGGCTCTGATCATAGCGCTTTCTGGACCGTTGCCTCTGATCCCCTCCAGCACGATACGCTCAACCCTGTTCCCAAGTTTGGCCTCCAGCTGCTTGATATGCCCTCTTGCCTCTTTTATCTCCTTGCCATACTCTTCTCTAGTTCTAGCCATCATCTCGTGAGCAGCCTGCTCCTGCATATCAATTTCCTCTACAGCCTTCATGCAGAGAGCCCGAGCGCTGTCTATCGTATTCTCAATCATATAGAGACCACGGTTTTCGAGGTAGCGACCGAGCACCTGCTCCACTTCACAGATATTGCTTCTCTCCTCAAGCAAAGGAACATGTCTGCCCTCAAGCAGGCGTCCACTGATGTGATACTGGGAAGCGTCTGGATCGGGCATTATGAGATGGCGATCTCGCTGAAGATCTTCCAATGTTACTTCACGTCTTCTGAATCTCCGCGCCATGAGGGCAAAGTAGGACGAAACCCCCATTATGCGCGGGTTAGGAAGAATCTCGCTAAGGGTCTCCCTGAGTTCGTCCTTAAGGTCTCTGTAACTGTCGTAGCACTCGTCAAGTCGATTGATGAGGAAGAATATATGGCGCGATTTCTCATCGAGGCTACTGTGTTTCGCCTCTTGAACGTAGTGGCGAATCTCATCTGTAAAGTGCGACTCCCCCACCTTCGTCGGCTCAACGAGGAATATCACTGCGTGCGCCTCGGGCAGCACACGCCTGGTTATGTTGTTGTGAACGGCATGGCGCGAAAAAAGGCCAGGAGTGTCCACTATCTGAACCCCTCCCTGCAGCATGCCGATGTCCCACTCAACAGCCACCTCGGCCACATCTTCGTTTTCTGTCATGCAATCGTCAGCAGGAAATCGGCATACCGTGCCTGATTGGTTAATGCCTGCCGGCTTCTTGTTGCGCACTGTGGTAATCGCTCTGAGGGCGGCTTTCATTTCGGGAAGATCCATCTCCTGTCCGCGGCGGGGAATCTCCTCTATTGCTCCCCCCTCATATTCCACACGAAAACGGGGCCGATCGCCATAGCAGACCCGCGTTACTACTGCCGTTTCCGCAGTCACAGCCATGCTCAGCAGGTTGGTACCCATGAGGGCATTGATGAATGTAGACTTTCCAGTGCTAAATGGGGCAACCACTGCTATCGTGAAGGTGCCCTTATCAAGAGCATTCAGATCCGACTGCAGCGATGAAGTCTGGACAAGCCTTTCTGAAACCCCTAGATCGAACATGATGTAATTGCCAATCTCCCGAACTTCGACCCGCAACATGTTAAATCGATCAAGCATCGTTTCCCACTCCCAGTTCTCTTCTGATAGAGGCTAAGCCTTGGTAGTTGTCAAGCCATTTCTCCAAGCGCTCAGCATTTCTCACCTTGTCCAACGGCAATTGCCACTCATCAAGGAGAAGAATCTCAGGATCAAATACTACATCCCGAAGTTGGATTCTTCCACTCCGGTACTGCAGCGCTACCCAATCATAGTAGGCTGATTCAAGCAAAACTTGATCTCCGGAAATACCCAGTAATTGAGCTAACCCCAAGCACTTATCCAGGACATACGGGCCCGTGAGCCCATACCTTACATAATCGTCTGATTTGTTCAGAACAAACCAGGCTCTAGAGCGCCTGAAAACATGAGCGAACATACGAAGATCGCTTTCGAACTCCATATCACTGACTACAACTACTGCATCTGCATTCTCAAGCAAGCCATCATCGGCTATCGATTGGGCATCAACTTCTCTCTCCACAAACTCCCAGTTCGGCAAAGCGTTCTTCAATACCTTGCATATCATAGTTTTGCCTACAGGCTTAGTAGACACGACCGCGCAGATCTCCGGCATCTCTGCGGAAATGTCGTCCAACGCAAACCCGCACTCCACCATCTTGTTCAATCGATTCGCGAATGATTGGAGCCTAGTCATGATCTGATCAAACTCGCTGAAGCCGTACATCTGCTGTGAATCGGGTACTCCATCAAGATCCTCGCCAATGAGGTATTGTTTCATAGCGAAGGATTCATCCAGTTCTGATTTGCCTATCTCATCGTTCATCCACGATAGAGCCATGCTAGCCATGCTTGTGGATACAATGCCTATGCGTGAACCAGGAACCACGGTTGACAACGCCTCAGAAAGCTCCTGTATCACGCCCACACGGTCATCGGGGTTGAGCGACTCCTTCTCATTTACGAGGAAGAGTGAGGCCGAACCTCGTAAACCGAGGGCCCGAATTGCATCAAGCCATGGCCCTCCCCCAATCTTCCTGTAATCGATGAGAAAGATCGTGAATCCACCATCGGACACAGTATCAGGCGTCGGCAACCCAACTTTGCATTCTATCTCGATATCTCCGCTCAAGTTGGGGATGAGCGAAGCACACGTCATGAATTCATCACAATACTCTTGCTTGTCACAGAATACCGAGAGTCTCATTACTCAACACCACCTGAAATGCCTGCTTGACGCAATATCTCATCCTCCAACGCACAGATATTACTAAACTGAGCCATCATCGCAACGTGTTCTGGCATGAGAAACCTTCCTCGGATCACATCCTCTCCCTTTATTGCAAATACTCTGAAGTCGCGGCGCAACTCTTCCAAGGATATTCTCCCGGTTTGCCACAAACGAGCCGCCAAAC
>JAQTYS010000269.1 GCA_028688175.1 Methanothrix sp.
CTACTTTTATCAGCTTTCGACCAGCACTTTGAGCCTTGTACGATAGCATGAATATGAACTTGGACCAGGATGCATCATGGATGCTGCGATGCATACTATTATTATGGCCTTTCTCTTTCAGACCTTTAACATCAAGATCCTCAACGCAGATGATATCAAAGTTATTCACATAGGTCCGAGATAACTTATGCAAGAAATCGTCTCGTCGGCAGTTGATTCTCTTATGCAGCTTGGAGATTTTATCCTTGATAGCCCTATAATTATTCGATCCATTCACTGCTCGGGATAACCTTATTTGCAGCTTTGCCAGTTTACCAGCAGATTGCTCGGCACATCTTGGATTCTCTATATCATTACCTTCAGAATCAACAACAAAAGAAGTTAGACCTACATCCAGACCTACTGCTTCCTCCGTTTCTGCTAACGGCTGTGGTTCCTGTTCAGCCTGGACTATGGCAAACCATCTCTCGCCTTCTCTCTTGATTATGACGGCTTTGATGCAACCATCGATCTTTCGATAGAGCTTGATCCGCATTTCTCCGATTTTGGATAAATGCAAAATGCTGTGATCTTGATCGATTTTGAAGCCTGATTGGTTGTAATTCAGGGTGTTGTACCAGCCATACCCTTTGAAGCGAATATGACCGATCTTTAGACCGTTCTTCTTTGATGCAAAGAGGCCTTTGATGTTAGACCAGAGAGTGTAATTTACCATCTGGAGGACTTTGGAATAGACGCAATTCAGCTTCGGATTCTCAAGCTTCATAGATGGGATCATGTTCTGAGTATCATAGGCCTTGAGCTTGATGCCTTTTTCTTTTGCTTCATTCAGGTCTTGGAGAAGCCGATTATAGAGCCACCTGCAAGCATCCAAATTCTCCGCTAACTTCCATGCAGTGACCTTGTTAGGGAAGATAGGATACTTATAGCAGATCATCATACGAATACAGATATGCATGCCTATTATTTATATTAGTTGAGGGCGACGCGAAAGTAATCATGGCAAAGGGCTCCGCTTTCATCCGTTGCGACTGCATCGCAACTCCCGCAAACTCTGCGGAGTTAGCGAGATCACCCGGAAGGATGGGGACTTCCCGCTCCGCCCTTCGCGATCCTACAGGGTAAAGGCCAAAAAGCCCAGATGTAAACTGCCGGGGTCGGTTTCCGCTTCAGGAAACGGATTTTCCAACATTACCTTTTCTATTTCATCAAGCCCGAGAATTAGGACGCAGGGTTCAAAACCATGACGCTTCTTGATTTCAACGGTTAATCGTTCAGAGAGCTGTGCGATGTTATTTTCAACACACTGGAAAATTGCATTACCGCTTTGAATGTATGTCTTGATGTTTCGAGCACCAATATCTTCCAGAAGGACAACAAGCTCGTTCATCGGTACGAGATTTTTTCCTCCGACGTTAACGCCTCTGAAAAGCGCAATATAGGTATTCATAGAATAGCCACAAAAAATTAAGAAACCGGATGTGAAGATCCTTTGCTTATGACTTCACTCTTCCGGCACGTCCCGATAGATGGTCTGCTCTCTTCCCGGCCCCACGGATACGGCTGAGATGCAGTTATCCAGCGTATCAACATAAAGCAGATCCTCCAGCCGCTCAACATAAGCCCGAGCATTGTCCGGCAGATCGTCATACTCTTTGACTTCGGTTATGTCCTCAGTCCAGCCTTCCATATCCTCATAAATAGGTTTGCATCTGGCGAAATCCAATGTACTTTCCGGAGGATAGCCGATCATCTCTCCATCTAGTTCGTAACCGATGCAAATTTTTATGGGATTAATGCCGGTCAACACATCCAGCTTGGTCAGAGCCAGCTCGGTGTAGCCGTTGAGATGGACGGACTTGAGGCCCAGGACGGCGTCAAACCAGCCGCAGCGTCTGGCCCTGCCAGTGGTCGTGCCGTACTCCCCGCCCTTTTCTCGCATCATAACACCCATATCGTCTTTCAGCTCCGTGGGCATGGGACCCTCTCCGACGCGGGTGATGTAGGCCTTGATCACGCCAACCACATTGTCCACCATTACCGGCCCGACCCCCAGATTGGCGCAGGCGCTTCCTGCAGTAGTGAAACTGGAGGTCACGAACTTCTGAGTGCCGTGAATGACATCCAGGAAAGCACCTTGAGCACCTTCCGCAAGAACGCTCCGATCCTCGGTAAGAGCAATATTGATCTCCCGCGAGACATCTGCTACCTTGTCCTTGAGGCGTTTTCCTATCTCCAGATACTCATCGATGTATGGAGCATATCTGACTACCGTTGGGTCGCCACCCATATCGACGATGGCTTTCTCTTTGGCCGGACCGATCTCCTTGAGCTTGGCCTCCAGCAGAGCCGGATCTGTAAGGTCACCCATCTGCACCTCCTCGCGAGCAATCTTATCCGCATAGGCAAACCCAATGCCTCGGTTAGTTGTGCCGATCTTCTCAGTCCTGGCCATCTCACGCAGACCATCGAGCTCAATATGATAGGGCATGATGATGGTCGTCTTGGCATCAACACCAATATCGACCTTAATGCCTTCAGATTCCAGCGCCTGGATCTCGCTCCATAGTACGCGAGGGTTAAGCACTACACCCGGACCTATGAGCAGCCTTCTGCCAAAGATTGCGCCGCTTGGTACCAGATGCAGCTTGTACTTCTTTCCGCCGACAACCACGGTATGGCCGGCGTTGTCGCCGCCCTGGAAGCGAACCACAACATCGTAATTCTCGGCCAGCAGATCAATAACCTTTCCTTTGCCTTCATCACCAAACTGTGCACCGGTGAGTATCGTAAACATAAAACTCAGTTTAACGGCCACGTAGATAACAATTTTGATGCACATGGCTTGCTATCGCTGCCGTCACATCCACTCCCAGGGCCTCAAAGATGCCTTTGCCGGAAGGCGTTCCATTCACCTCGATGACCGAGAAGCCGCGCTCCGTCTCCAGGAGATCCACGCCGCAGTAGACTGCGCCCACTGCAATAGCTGCATTTGATGCCAATTTTGCCAGCTCCTTGCTGAGAGGGCAGAAGGCTGCCCGGCCACCCCGAGCCAGGTTGCTGATCCACTGGCCGGGAGGAGCTACGCGATAGATGGCTCCCTGAACTCTTCCGTCCACCACGAAGGCGCGAATGTCGCGGGGAGTCTCGAGAGCGATAAACTCCTGCAGGTAGACCAGCCCCTGGCCCTCCACGATGCTCTTCAGCCGGGCTAGGTCTGCTTCTACTCCATCCTCCAGAAGAATGATATCTTTGCCCTTGAAGCCGAAGAGAGGCTTGGAGACTGCTTTTTTAAAATCCTGCAGGGCTTTTTCTGCCTCTTCTAGGCTGGTAGTAACCACAGTCCTAGGAGTGGCAACTCCTGCATCCTGCAAGGCCCTTGATGTAGCAAATTTATTGGCTGCTCTAGCGATGGCCTGAGGGGAATTTATGATGGCAATTCCCCTCTCTTGCAGGGCCTGCAAGACTTCAAAGCGGAAGGCGACATCGCTCGCCCCCCTTCGGCCCAGGTCCCGCACTACAATGGCATCCAGATCCAGGAGATCGACTCCGGCGCAGCGGAAGGATTGGCCGCCTGCGATGCCGGCCAAGAGGTCAGAGAAATTCAGGAAGGATGCGTCTATCCCTTTTGCCGAGAAGGAGGCGAGGAGAGCCTGAGCGGTCCAGTCCTGTGGGTCGGAGATAACGATTGCAGCGCGCATGAGCCAAAGGA
>JAQTYS010000270.1 GCA_028688175.1 Methanothrix sp.
CTCAAAAGAATTTTATCGAAAAGGCACATTATCTTGCCTCATGTTCCAACAAAAGTTGCGAAACCATTTCCTTCAATTTGTCATTGCAATGCTCTGTTGCTTCGTTTTTTGCTCTTTAGCAGGACTTGCGGTCACCGATGATATGGGAACGATAAATCCCACGAATTCATCCCGTCTATCTCGCGATCAATTAAATAATTCTGATCAGTTCGTGGGCATATCATCCAAATCTTTTCTCCCTCCTCCGGGCATAATGCCCGTCGTCGTGCTACAGGGCTCTGCCTATGATATGGGTTATCAGTATGCTCTTCAGGTCAAAGAGTACGTTGCCATCGTGCGGGACGCCGCCTGGGCCAGTGCTCTCTCAAAGAACTCATCGCAGGAGATCTCACAAAGCTGCCGGGAATACCGCCAATATATCGCCAGAGAGCTTTCCCAATTTGATTTTCTCTCATTCTTCCAGGGCATGACGGATGGCATGATCGATCAGCGCTATCAGTTCGGCCAGGACGATCCGGTGGTTATGCTCTACTGGGGCGGGAGCAAAGGGCCGCAGCCTCCCGATCACTGCACAGCTATAGCCGCCTTCGGCAACATCACCGGCAGAGGCATGATCGCTGGGACAAATTTCGATTACTATCATCTGCCCTCTAATTCCTATTCGATTATCCTTGCCCTCTACCCAGATTCCGGCAATTCCTGTATCATACCCAGCGGTGCGGGGCGAACGGGTAGTAACTCCGCTTTCAACGATAAGGGTTTAGTTTACATTATGGCCGCAGCATCCCAGAAGGGGCCCGGAGACAACGGCCCCGGCATTACAGGCTTTTTAGAGCTGCCCTATGTGGCTATGACCTGCGGCAACGTCCCGGAAGCGGAAAATTTCCTCATCAACTCCACCCGTATGTTCGGCCTTAATCACATGCTCCTTGATGCCGGGGGCAATGCCACTGTTCTGGAGGCCACCCGGGCCAGGTATGCTCTGCGGCGAGCCGGGGACAACAATGAGTCGGATTATCTGGTAGTAACCAACCATTATCTGAATACCACCATGAAACCCTCTCAACCGATCTGGGATCCACTCAAGTATTACCCTTCCAGCTACTATCGATACCTGACCGCCGAGAAGATGATCGCCGACCGGCAGGGCGAATTCAACTATTCGGCGGCCGTTGAGACACTCGCCTTAACCGATTGGTGGGACGGTGAGAAATGGCATATTGACGATCCCTGGAGCACCAATACCATCAACCGCTTCCGTCCGGATGTTGCCACACTCTATTCGGCCATAGCCGTCCCCGCAGACCATAAAGTCTCCATCTGCACGGGAAATCCCGGCATGCTCTACTGGGGCACCCTGGCCGGCGGCCAGAGTGGAACTTATGTCAACTTTACCATAGGATCGCGACCGGAAGACCTGGTATTTGGCCTCAAAGAGGATGCGTCAGCAGCCATGTGGAATACGGTCCAAGTTATGGGAAAAGAGCCGCCGCAAAAAGCAGCAAATTTATGGGCAGAGGCGGAATACAATTACTGGGAAGCTGTCTGGTGGCTTGACCAGGCTGTACTGGTGGAAAAGAGTTCTGCAAAGGCAGCCGCCTGGGGAAGAGCGGCAACCAACTTTACGGAAGTGATTGCCCAGGCGACAATGATCCAGGAACTTTGCGGGACTCGTCCGACAAATTAATCTGCCAAGAATTGCCAATGGATGGGAAGTAGGAGATGGCCCGAGGCGGCAAAAGGTAAAGGAAGGGAGATTGTAACAAAAAGCCGCCCCAGGCCACAAGCCATCAGCAAACCAACCACCCCTTAATAACTGTGTCGGTTGAAGCTACCTTAGCGTTAGCTGGTTGCTTTGCGAGCAGACCGATAAGCCTAATAACTTTTCTCATCATTCCTCTGGCCATGAAACGCATCGGCATCGCCGACACCACATTTGCTCGCGTGGATCTGGCCCGCGCAGCGATAAGCATCATCAAGAAAGAGGCTTCCGCGGAGATCATCCGCTATACCGTTCCCGGCATCAAGGACCTGCCCGTGGCAGCTAAAAAGCTCCTGGAAGAGGAGAAATGCGATATAGTCATGGCTCTGGGCATGCCGGGAGCCGCGGAGAAGGATAAGATGTGCGCCCACGAGGCATCAACCGGCCTGATCGCCGCTCAGCTCATGACCAACAGGCACATCATCGAGGTCTTCGTGCACGAGGATGAGGCGCCTGATGAGCGCACACTGGCATTTCTCGCAAAACGGCGCGCCGAAGAGCACGCTTTAAATGCGGTTCGCCTGCTCTACCATCCCGAGATGCTCACCCGTCTGGCCGGCACTGGCCAGCGGCAGGGATACGAGGATGCCGGGCCGATCGAGAGCAGTTTTGGCGGCCACCTGGGGCATTGATTAAGATGAAGCCGAAGATAATCTTTGTATTGCTGATCGTATTGTTTCTGGTAAGCGTAGCAGCCATTGATGCCAAGTCGAGCGGAAGAAGCGGAGGGAAATCGAGCGGTTTTCACAGCAAGAGCGTCTCATCAAAGTCAACGAGTTCCTTTACCGATGGTGCTGCCAAGATTATAGGAGTCTCAAGCCTGGGCATGGCTGCCAAGAGCACCAAGAAGAAGATTCATCTCGATGATGATCTTTTTGAAAACGAGACCGAAAACGAGACTGCACAACAATCACCCGGCATGGGTGTGCTGTCTGCCTTTCTGGTAATTGGCATGCTTCTCTTGGCTTGGCGAAAGGGGATGGTATAAGACCATCTTTTCTTTTGGGAAATATGGGACTCAAGCCGCCACAGCGGCCTGAGCAGGACTACTTTGCGGGCATTGTTTCATTTTGCAGTGTTTCGTTCAACATTGTCTCATTGCCTTCCAGGACAGAAGGTGCTGCTTCTGAGGCTATCAGACCCATGGGGAAGGACTGGGCCTTCATAGCCTCTGCCGGAAGCTTGACATTCACGCTTTCATTGAAGCCCTCAAAGAACATGGAAACTTCAGAATTTATTCTCATTTCCATGGCATCAGAATCGTTGCCAGACAGGCCTAACGACTGAGGTGTCACTGTGAATACTTCCGTTACATCCGTCTTCTTGAGTAGGTGAGTATCTTTGGTGATCCAATAGTGAACATCCAGGGCCATATTGCGGAAGAGTTCGCTGTAGTTTATGCTCTGTACAGGCATAAGAGAAGTCACATCTGCAGAGAGTTGGTCGGCCATAGCGCCCATCTCAATCTCCGCCCGGACCTTGTAGCAGTCCACTCCATCTACATTCTCCGAACCAATCAGAGTAAGGCGAGACTGATTGAACATCTCTAGCTGCTGATTCATTGTGTTTTGCGCCGACCAGGTATCCGCAACGCCTGGGATCTTCATTACTGTCCAGTTTCCATCGGCCTTGAGGTAGAGGGTGTCGTTGATAAGATACTCCTCTATCGCAGTGACGCTGGTGTTGTCCTCATCGCCCTTTGCGTAGGAGAGTGAGGCAAGGGACAACTTAAGAGCCCTCTTTGTCATGTTAGCCATGCCATAGCCGAATGAATGCGAGTAAAGCTTCTGAATATCGCCAGAGGAGAGGTTCACCATATCTATTTTTTGTTCCATCTCCATGGTAAAGCGGTAGGATCCGAGATTGGCAGAAGAGTCGACCACCAGAGACTGCAAGGCGGAGGTCATCA
>JAQTYS010000034.1:0-6537 GCA_028688175.1 Methanothrix sp.
TCTCAGATAAGAAAAGAGAAAACAGAGGAGATACAGCCTTGAAGTGGCTCAAAAATATTTTTGGGAAAAAATCGGCCAACGAAGATCCGGCCATCCTGCAGCTTGCAGAAGTTGATTCCTGGTTGGAAGAGAGAGCAAAGGAATCTGATTTTGCCATTGTCTGCAAAGAGATCTACAGCCGCATGGATGATGCGGCCAGGACGCTATCTAAAGACATATCCGCACTTGAAATTGCAGGCTCTGATGACGCCACTCCTCCCAAGCTTCTGCGAGCCGGCCTGGCGGCACGAGGCGAGGTTGTAAAGCAGCTGGAAACGTTCTCTTCAAAGCTGGCGCCTCCCAAGAAAAATGATTTAGATTCCATATATCAGCATCATTGGACGCTTGTCAAGGGACTGGAGAGAACGGTAACAACATTCGGCAGAGCACAGAGGTATGTCGCAGCTCTCTTTCCCAAGAACATTGAAAACATCAATTCCGACCTGACAAAGATCAGTCGCCATCTGGTCGATTTGGAGGAAGAGATCGGAAAAATGCGAAAGATGCAAGAGGAGAGCTGGTACTCCCGAGAGATCGCCGAAAGGCTGAAAGAAGAGCTCTCAAGCATCGACGGTCTGTCAGAGAAAACGCTGCAAGACGAGGCGACGCTCTCGGAGCTCTCGTCTCAATTATCCCGCCTGGAAGAGGAGGCTAAGAAGCTTGAGGCAAGCGAGGAAGGAAAAAGAACGCAAGAGTTGAAGAAAACCCTGGAGAGAAAGAATGAGGAAAAATCTCAGGCAGAGGTTGAGCTTCATGAACTTATTGCACCTCTGAACAAGGCATTGGCCAGAATGATGAAGCAAGGATCAAGCGATAGAATCAATCTTCAGCATAAAAACGTCTTTTTGCAGCTCTCTGTCTCACCCTCCACCGTCCAAGATAAGGACATTGCCGGATCTCTTAAGGAACTACAAAGCCATCTGGCAACTTTAGGTTTGAAGGACAAGAAGAAGGAAAAGGTTCTCGATCATATCGACCTGCTCATAAAGAGAAGGTCGCTGGAAGATGTCCGGGCCAGGCTGCAAGCGATCGATAGAGAGATCATGGAGACTGAGTCCTCAATAAAAGAGAGCAGCCGCGAGGGCCAGCGCCTCAAGGAAGAGATAAACCTGGCTAAAAAGAATAAAAAGAGCCTGGAGGCGACCCTGGATCAGGCCAAGAAAGATTTGGCCTCAATAAAGGAAAAGGCTGCGTCAGATGAGCAGGAGCTGGGAGAGAGGTTGACCAGGATTGCCGGAAGGCCGATAAAGCTTGATCTATCCAAAGGAAGTAGATGAAGGTCAACTTCGGGGGGATTGTTCCTCTTTCCACAGTGGACTGGTTGGGACGCGCCGCTATGGTCGTTTTTTTGCGAGGCTGCCCTTTACGCTGCCCTCATTGCCACAACCAGATGCTGCAAACAGGGGAACGTATGGTTGCACTTCATACGATCTCGTCTCGAATTGTCTCTGAGGTCAAGGGCTTTTCAGCGGCCCCCTGGTCAGGCACTATAAACGAACAATCTCTCCAGATCAACCTTGAAGATGCATCAAAACGGGCAAGCAGCAAGCCGTTTGTCAATGCTCTAGTCCTATCCGGAGGCGAGCCGCTTCTCCAGATCGAGGCCTGCAGCCGGCTCTTTCGGCTGGCCAGGAGCCTGGAACTGGCCACGGGCCTGGAGACCTCGGGCTGTATTCCTGAAGGTCTGGAAAAACTGCTGGCAAAAGGGCTGGTGGATAAGATATTCCTCGATCTCAAGACCTCTCTTTATGAGCCGCTTTACGAAAAAGCCACAGGCAAAGCCGGCGTGGCAGCAAGTGTGACGGAAAGCCTTGAGATCTGCCTCAAATCGGGCGTGGCGCTGGACGTACGCTGCACCATCTTTCCAGATATGCCAACCATTTCCCAGTTGGTGGATATTGCCGGCATGCTCTGTCGCTTGAAGGCGCATTATCCGGATAACCGATTGGATAGCATGTTATTGCAGCAGGGAACGCCGCGCGAAGGAGAAGCTAGATTTGAACCGGTCTTTGTGGAATCTCTGCAGGAAATGGCCAGGGCTTGCGAGATCAATTGCGGGACAAAACTCAATGTTCGCATTCGAGCCGCACCCAAGATCGCCTGGAAAAACTAGATAATCAAATGGGCAATATGGCAGCGATTGATGAATAATATGAAGATCATCGGTTTTGTGGGTCTACCGGGCTCAGGAAAGGGAGAAGCTTCTCAGATTGCCAGGCTTCATGGTCTGGCGGTTGTGGTCATGGGAGATGTAATACGCCAGGAAGCGGCTCGCCAGGGCCTGGAGCCTACCGACCAAAATTTAGGCCGCATCGGCAATGCCTTGCGAGCCGCAGAAGGCCTGGACGCCGTAGCCAAAAAGACTTTTGAGAGGGCACTGGCCACTGGAAAGGATATAGTGGTGGTTGATGGCCTGCGCTCCCATGAAGAGGTGGACTTCTTTCGTTCCCATGGCGATGAATTTTACCTGATAGAGGTCTGTGCACCGGCGGAGGCACGGCTAAAATGGCTGGCAGCCCGAGGCCGTCCCGACGATCCGGTTAAAAGCAGCGCAAACGATTGCCAGGAAAAGGCCGATTACCAGGAGGCGGATGCCGATCCCAGGATAATATCCTCCTGCGAGGAGCCGGATCGCCTGGCAGCTGCTGCTCTCGAACAAAGGGAATGCCGGGAGATGGGATGGGGAATGTGCGAGGCCATAAAGGTCGCCGATCTGAAACTGCGAAATGACGGCAACCTGGATGAATTTCGCGAAAATGTAAATAGACTGCTGAGCCTCTTGGTGACAGGAGCTACCTCCGAGCGCAAAGGATAATATGAATGTAGCAGGATAACTATCTGTAAAAATATGAGGTGGGAATAGTGAAGATAAGTGCCAGAAATATCTTGAAAGGAAAAGTGCTGCGCATAGTAAACGGCCCGGTGAACACGGAAGTGACTGTGCAGATCTCCGGGGGCGAGGAAGTAGTCTCGATCATAACTCGAGCTTCAGCAGAAGAACTGGAGCTCTCAGAAGGAAAGGAAGTCTATGCAGTAATTAAAGCCAGCCATGTGTTGATTGCCACCGATTGATTCTAAAATCAGCATTGAACAGAGGTCAGCAAGAAAAAGATCACCATCCCCTGCCCAGCAGGGGACGGTTGTCACTGGTTTTTGCTGCTTTTAATCTTCCCGATTTCCAGTTATTTTTTCTCTCCTCTATCAGATCCCAGAAGATGAGGTCCATTTATAGGAGTAGTAGGTATGGCCGGTGGGTGGATATGTGTAAGTTATCGGGCTGTCCCAGTTGGGGTACGGATATGGCACAGGATTGCGATCCGGGTTTGGATTGATCCAGTAACCACCTGGGCCGGAGACATAAATGTAAGCATAATTGCTCCAGCCGCCGCAATAGTACTGGAGAACGTGCCAGCCTGGTGTATCGGCAAAGAACCATCTCTTAAACCAGCCCGGGAAATTGACATATCCAGCATACTGAGTATCGAGCATGCCGCTTGGATACCATTCATAAAACCATATATTGCCTCTTCCCGTGGTCTGCATCCATAGAGGCAGATTGGCATAGAGGTTGCAGCTTGCTACCGTTCGTGGCGCATAGGAGATATAAAGATTGTTGGGCGCAAAGCCTCCCGTGGGAACGATCATTCTATTGTAGACCGCATTGGTCGTGCTGGCCAATGATTGGGCAGGCGCGGAGGCATAAGCTGCATCCTGGTTAGCGCTCATCAGAGTTTGCGTACTCTCCTGCGCGCTTGGGGCTTGTTGGGAACCGGTGACATCTGTCGGCACTTGCAGGCCCAGTGATTCTGCGCTGCTGGGCGCAGTGGGTGTGGGTGCGCCGCCTGCTGCGTTGCTGGAATACGGATTCATCTGTCCGGATGCATTGCTGCACAGCATGATCATTAATGCTATAATTAACACAGTCCATTTCATCTGAGGACACCTCAACAAATTATTGCCGCCCTGAATGTAAATATCTTCCCATGCACGCTCCGGGAGGAAAACCTAAGGAGTAAAATGAAACACTTTCGCCCCGCTTGCATTATGCTTTTATTTGAAGTTACCTGATAGTCAGATGTGATCAAAGGCAAAGAAGCCTACTTAAAAAAATTGACGGCCAATATGTACATCCCTTCGCAGGAGGTAGGCACAAATCTTGATGGCAGCACACCGCCTTCCGTCTTCATTGGGAGCTGGAATTACCCCAAGGTTTATGCAGGTCCCATGATAGCACCTGTGCATGGAGACACGATTATCATGGACCGGCCGGAGTCGTGGATACCCGAGAAGAAGACCCAGGAAGAGATCATAAGATACCGGCTAAATCTGATCAGAGGCAAGAGATCCGTCAGAGTTACAAATCTGCAAGATCGCTACATAGATAAACTGCGAGACATCTCTTTATCTGCTTGCTCCATTGAGAGCGAAGCGCAGTTCTCCCACTCTCCTAAGGGCATGTCATTTAGTGACGAGCATACTCCCTTTGGCCCCAGTGCACCTCTGGATAGGCTGGAAATATGTAGCAGCAGATGGGATACCAATTTAGAGAAAGTCTATTACGACGATGATCTACTGGCTGGGAACGCGGTTGTTGATCTGCACCAGAAGGGCATGCCATTTTCCTGTATTCAGAAGGCATTCTCCATGGGGACCATGGGCATCGGGAAGAGACGCCGCCTGGTTCCCACACGCTGGTCTATCACTGCCTGCGACAGCATTTTGGCCAACCGTCTCCTGCAAAAGGTCAGGGAGTACGACCTCATCGATTGCTGCCAGGTGAGGGAGTTCTCTAGTCTCAACAATTATTATGCGGTACTTCTCCTGCCTACGCTATGGCAGTATGAGTGGATGGAGGCATTCCTGCGCATCCTGGGCAATGAAGAGCTGATATTCTCAGATTATGAGAAGAATACAGGCAAGAAGGGCTATTCTCGGGTGGGAGGATGCTACTATTCCTGCAAAATGGCGGTCTTGGAGGCTCTGGCACGTGAAAAGAAGCAAGCAGGTGCGATCATAATGCGAGAGGCTTATTCAGGTTATGTGCCATTGGGCGTCTTTAACGTAAGGGAAAATGTGAGAAATGCTATGCAAGAGACGGCTTTGCCTTTCGAGGATATGAAAAGCGCTCTATGGTATATTTGCGGCAAGCTGAGGTTGCCTCTGAAGAAATTCATCCAACAAAGCGACCTGCTAAAGGAGCAGCTTAAATCCCGGCAGACTACACTAAGTTCTTTCTCTTGATCTCATCAAATATGGGGTTTAAATGTCGCCAATTAAGCTGGCGCAGTCAACCCAGGACGAATAGGTGGGATTGACTCTGACCACTCGAAGAGGTATTGCCATTATCCCTAAAGCCAGACCCCACAGGACAAAGAGCACTATTGCATAGTAGAGACCCATGAGAATTCACCACTATTAATAGTGATGTTTTAGTATGTATATCTTTCCCATCGAATTGACAGAAACTATAAATCTTCCGGCGTACTCTAATAGTTATGCCACCCAGCAAAGTGTTCCTGGGTCTTGGATTTCGGTGGGACAAAACCCGAGTAAGCGGATTGTAGCAGGAGGAAATACAGGGGATGCTGATAGAATTGGATGATCAAAAAGGCAAACTCAGGCAGGAGTCCCTTGCCTTCAAGGATCGAATGAGCCAACTAAACTCTATAGCGAGCAAATGGGCCGCCAAGCGAGATGAGATGAACAGGGCCACCGAAGGGCTGATCGATAAGGCCAAGGAGTTCAAGAAGCTGAGAGACGAGAGCAACAAGAATGTTGCACAGTCTAAAAAGAAGCGGGACGAGTCCAACGAGAAGATCAGCCAGCTATATGCAAAGATAGACGATATCCGCAAGACGCACAACCTCACCCGTGAGCGCTCTATTAGAGATCTGCACGGCGAGATAGATCACCTGGAGTTTCGACAACAGACTGAGATTTTAAGCCTGGATAAAGAGAAGCAACTGGTCAATAAAATTGCTGCCCTGCAGGCAGAGTTCAAAGCAAGAAAAGAGCAGCTTGAGAAGAACGAGGAGCTGCGAAAGCTTCTCGATGAAGCGCAAGCCTTGAGAGATCAGGCAATAAGTTACCACGATCATGTAATCAAATTTGCAAAACTGGCCCAAGAATACCACGATCAAATGATTGGTGCCTTCAAAGAGGCCGATCAGACTCGCGCCGAAGCCGATGCCGCTCAAAAAGAGTTCTTGAAAGCTCAGTGACATCTGCTCGATATCTTTTTTGTACAGTCGGCTACCCGAAAAACCGCTATTAGGGATGCCTGCTCACAAAAAGGTATCCGTAGATCTCCTCTTGCTCCAGCCATACCTGCTTTCTCTGAGCCTACTCGTTGGCCTTCTTGCGCCCCTGCCTGCCTGCTCCTGCGCCCGTGAACGGTGACGGCAGCAGCTGCGGGCTCCCTGGCCCGCTGGGCCGCCATCCACAGGGCTGCCAGGCCGGGAGGGCGAGCACCCGATGTTCTGCCTGAGTTTGCTGGAA
>JAQTYS010000034.1:6637-15249 GCA_028688175.1 Methanothrix sp.
GCTATTGCTCGGCATTTGTCCTGAACGAGGTCATTCATAAGTTGATGATGTCTGAGATCGTGGATAAGTTCGGGGTCCAAGCCGCATCTTCTATCCCTTGCTTTTTCCGTAAAGGTGCAATTCGCCCAAACCCGCCGGATACAGCAATTGCCCGTTTATACAATTGACAGGTATTCGCTTTGCCGTATCGTATGCATCCAGATGAGGATTGCTGGGAGAAAGAGACTGCGGATCGTTACAGGTTGCTGCGTTAACGTTCTTGGTCCCTTTGGCATTGTCGTATCCCGGTATCTCCTGGTCGCCATATCTGAAAGCCAGTTGGCTATGACTATAATACGGTTTCTCGAGCCGCACCATGGTTTGAGCAGAGCTCGCATAAACACCGCAGGTTATCTTTTTGAACGTTCCTGAATCCTGGATAACCGGTTCGCCGTTCTCATTGTATTCTGTCAGAATCGGGTCGCATCCATCACAATTGAATATCACCCCATCAACCCCTGAAGATACGGATGCATCCAGTATTTGCATTCCCCCGGATGGAATCAGCTGGATAGCTAGCGGCCGATTGTCTGCTGCTGCACCGTTCTCTTTTGTCATGCCGACGGTCCGACGCAATCGTTTAAGTCTATGATCCAGACATATCTCTACCCCTATTTGCAAAAGATCATTCTTGGACCTGTTAATATATGGAACGCTCATCCTGGCAGCCAGTGGCGCAGCCTTCGTGTTCTTGTCGCCTTCGTAGATGCTAATCGATGGATAGCCAGCCATCCATTCCGTAATCATTCCGCCATGAGACAGCATACCATCCGCGTCCAGCGTTCCCATTGTGAGGTCTACAGTGGACTCGTTTTGTTTTTCATAGCCAAAACAACGCACACATTTCTTGTCCCGCACGAAGAGCGTCCCGCGATTTCTTACTATGCACAGAGGATTGGCTCTGAAGTGAATCATTAAATCATCAATGTGTTTCTCTGTTTTTGAAACAGGACCCCCCATGCTCAAGTAGCTGAATGCCTTGATACGCGGACCATGCGTAAGTGAGTCGAGCCTATTCGTAATATTAAGACCAGCTATCTCCTTATTCAGGGCATTTTGTCGCTCTTCCACTCTACCCGACGAGAGAAATTCACTGATATTCGGTTCGTTACACGTGAGAACTGAGCCGATACAAAACAGCCAAACCTCGTTATTCAGCTCGGTTGATAGCTTGGCAATCTCGTCCTTGAGTTTAGAGCAAATATACTCATAAGGATACTTGTTGTCAATCGCGACCTCGGGATAAGGCCCCTGTCTACAATGAAAGAAGAACTCAGGAATTACGAACCAATGCCGAGTCGTAGCGATGTGCGCATGGACGGATTCGTCACGCGCCTGGAGAAAGGTTTTCACCAGATAGCTGATTCTCTCATCGATGTCGATTTTGATTTGCTCCGGTGACGTGTCCGCATTGGCCCCTACCCACTGCCCCATGATCCATCGACTGTTTTTCCACAAAGGAGTGACGTCCGACGGCCCTGTGTACAAAGCCCATGCGATATACGTATCATTCATTGCTGTCATTTTCATCTCCGTAGCGTTTTATTCGAATTAAAATGAGATCGCCCTATCTTTTTTATACTATTCTTTACCGTTCTCAGTCCGCTTTCTTACCTGATAGCTTTATCCCGATAATATCTCGAAGCGGCTGGATCTGACCCCTCTTGGCGCTCATGGGTGCAATCCGGTCAGTCCACTGCGTCCAGGGGGGCATCATGCCCAGCCGTTCGCAGATAAGGTCCAGTGCTCCATCCACGTCCACCTTGGCAATGCGATCCATCTTGTTTGCCGCCAAGACCACATCAAGCCCCATATCGGTCAGGAACTCCCAGAGCTCGACCTCAAAAGGCACCTCTCCCCGCCCTTCCCAGCGATCGGCGATATCCAGGAAAGAGGCCGCATCAATCACCTGTATGGCCAAAAGGATCTCCTCTGCATTCTGCTCGAAATAATGCACAATCAAGTCCTTGGTCTTCTCCTGATCGGCTCGAGAGGCTTTGAGCATGAAACCGTACCCCGGCATATCTACATAATAGATGTCCCCTACCTTTGCCTTGAAGGGGTACTGAGTGATTCCGGGGCGTTTTCCGATCCGGACCTTTTTCCCTGTAAGCTCCCAAAAGAGGGTGGATTTGCCGACGTTGGACCTGCCGATGAGGACGATCTCCCTGGACATAATAATCATAGACAAGGGCAAGATTGAAAAGGATGCCTATGCAAAGTTGATAGCATAAATGACTGAGATGAATTGGCTGAATAGAGATTCAAAATATGTCGCCTTGCAGCTCTTCATTGCTACTTCTATGCCTGACGGGCAGGTCTTCAGGGAGCTGGACGCTACCAGCTACACCACAGTTGATTACTATCGCATGGCCTGCCACATGATCTTTGCTTGCCAGAGGTGCGGGAACTGCTGCACCACGGGCGACCCGATTAGGCTGCGACCGGAAGATGTAGCTCAACTAGCTAGGGGCCTCAAGATACCTCTCAATAAGGCCATTAAGAAGTACACTATCAAGGACCCGCAAAAAGCAGGTGTCTTGAACTTCAAGCATATCCTGCCTTGCAAATTCTATGACCAATCAGCGAAGGGCTGCAAGATTTATGATGTCCGGCCCTGGTCCTGCCGTATTTTTCCTTTCCTGGGAATTTATGGATCTGAGGATCGAGTCGTGGTGAATGAATTATGTCCCGGATCAGTCCAAACCATGGAGATCCTCAAAGAGGCGATAGAGGCAGCTAGGGCAGATGCAAATGTGTCTGATGCTGCGAATCCTGCAAAAGTAAGAAGTGCAAAGCTGTTTTTAAGAGAGGCATTGAACTTAATTTAATCTGCTTAACCAATTCATTCATCGTCTTATGACGATATGTTTAAATACGAATACGACCTTACAAAGCTACTATCATGACCGCGAAATCTGTCTCAAATCTGCGCGTTAAGATTCTCAATGCCTTGTCAGATCCTATTCGGCTGCAGCTGCTGGAGTATTTATCGGAAGGCGAGAGGTGCGTCTGCCAGATAATCCCTGCCTTTCAAAGATCCCAATCCACTATTTCCAAGCATCTGAATATCCTTTACGAAGCTGATATATTGGAGCGCAAGGTGGACGGCAAAAGGACAATCTACTGTATAAAAGACAAAAAGGTATTCGAAATAATTCGTTTAGTAGATTGTCTTGCCTTAACGCAGATATCACAACTTGCTGAGGCGGGAAGAATTTTAGAGAAATCAATGAACGATAACGATGAACAGCAATCGATGGACAAAGTGAGCTGATCTTATGGTTACTTACACAATCACGGCAGCCCTGCAAGCAGGACTCTCAACCTTGCTGGAATACCTATCGGCGCATGTCTTAACCTGTCTCATACCGGCATTTTTCATTGCCGGAGCCATAGCCGCACTCCTGCACAAAGAGACGGTGCTCAAATACTTTGGAGCGGATGCCCCTAAATGGCTCTGCTATAGTGTGGCCGCCACTTCGGGCACAATTCTGGCCGTGTGCAGTTGTACTATCCTACCTATGTTTGCAGGCATTCAAAAGAGAGGCGCCGGAATTGGCCCGGCCACGGCATTCCTCTTCTCGGGGCCCGCCATCAACCTCATGGCCATCATCCTCACGGCGCGGGTCCTGGGTCTTGATCTAGGTATAGCCAGAGCAGTGGCGGCAGTGAGCATGGCTGTCGTTATCGGCCTGATCATGGCTGCCATATTCCAAAAATCGGAAAAGAGGTGCGAATCGTTGCCTGCGCCACCTTTCCCGGTCGATTCCAACCCCGAAGCGAAGAATCGTCCCAGCTATACCACAGGCTTATTCATGGCCCTTCTGGTTGCCATATTGCTGGTAGCCACCTCCGGGGTTCTTGAATTGCTGCCTAAAGCCATAATTGTGGGAGCACTGGTACTCACGGCTGCTTTTCTTATGAAGAGCTACTACCAGCCTGAAGAGCAGGAGGCATTCCTCTCCGAGACATGGTGGCTGACCAAGAAGATCTTTCCCCTGCTGGTGGTCGGCACATTTATCACCGGCATAATCGGCTACTTCCTGCCGGTAGAGTGGATCAGAACCATCTTCGGCACGAGCAGCTTCTTATCTTGCTTCTTGGCCTCAGCAATCGGCTCTCTGCTCTACATGCCTACCTTGCTGGAAGTCCCCATTGTGGGAACGCTCTTCGGCTACAGCACCGGGGTAACAGCCGCGGGCCCTGCGTTATCGTTGCTGCTGGCCGGGCCTTCTTTGAGCCTGCCCAGCATGATAGTAATCACAAGGATCATGGGCCTTAAGAAAGCCAGTATCTATATTGTACTGGTTGTTCTGATATCAACGCTGGCAGGCATGACCTATGGAGCGATAGTATAAACTGATAAAATTCAGGAGATAAAAAATGGTGAAGATTGAAGTTCTGGGAACAGGCTGCGCTAAGTGCAAGAGCCTGCTCAAAAGCGTAGAGAAGGCAGTTGCAGAATCGGGAATCGCAGCGGAAGTAATCAAGGTGGACAGCATCCAGGAGATCATGGACCGGGGTGTGATGATGACACCTGCCCTGTATATCGACGGCAAATCGGTGATGATGGGCAGGACTGCCACGGTGGAAGAGATTAAGAGAATGCTGAAGAAATGATGTTTGGATTTATCAATAGGGGAATATTAGTATGCCATTTATGAAGGATATGCTGCCAGAGACATCTGAAGCTTTTGATAAGTTAAGAGATACGATTTTCAATGGTGGAGAGATAGATCGGAAAACAAAGGAACTTATTGCGGTTGCTTGCTCAGTTCTCATGCGCTGCCAATTTTGTGTCCATACGCACTCCCAAAGGGCCATTGCTCATGGGGCAAGCAAAAAAGAGATTGCTGAGGCGATTTCCATTGCCATGTTCATTGCCGGCGGCACCCAGCTTGGCTGGACAAATGATCTCGGCAAAAGCGCTTATGATCTAATTTTCGAAGAAAAAAAATCAGAAGAACTAAACGAAGGAAAAGGATGCAGCTGCGGGCAATAGGTTGTTGAACAATTGGACATAGGTATGAGGTTTTATTCATGGAAGAAAAGAAGAAATGTCTGTGCGGCTGCTCTGATGTGCACGTTGTGACCTGTTCTGGAGCCTCAAATGTGGGACAGATCGCAAACCAGGCGGCAATAATGCTTGCCAAAGAGAAGGTGGCAGGATTCTTCTGTCTGGCAGGGGTGGGCGGCCATATTCCAGGAATGGTCAAAGCGGCAAAAGAAGCAGGTCTGATGGTAGCCATCGACGGCTGTCCGGTGCAGTGTGCCGCAAAGACATTACAGCATGTCGAGATTGAACCGGCCATACAGATCATTGTAACTGAGCTTGGCATTGAGAAGTCTCATGATATTGCCATTGATGAAAAGATTTGCTCCCGAATTGTGGAGAAAGTGAAAGAAGAGCTAGCTGCCTAAAAAAACGGTAGAAGGAATAGATTTGCTTAAAAAACTAATGCTGATCCCCTTAATTTGCGGGATATTATTGGCGGTAATGGCCCTATCACAGAGTGCATACGCGGGCGCAGAATGTGCTTCACTGGGTGGTGCTTGCGACGACGGCGGCTGGAGCGGTGCGGCCAAACTGGATGAGATTGGCGAGCCTACCACCAACCAGGAGCAGACATCTGCCAAGTGGCCGGCGAAGTCAAGAGAGCTGAGATGGAACATGAGCGCTTCGACTGAGATAACGAAGACGACCGATGTCAAGACAGCTGAAGATAAGACGACAGACAATGCTGATGATGCTGGCAATAATGCGTCCAAGAAGCCTGCCCCAGAGCCATCTAGCATCATACGAAGCGATGAAGCAAAAGCCCTAATTGCACCTTTGGAAGATATCACGGACAGCGATATTCTGCTGGATGTGAGCGAGAATTCCAGCACCCATATACCAGGCTCTGTGGTTATGCCTTATATGCAATTCAGTGTGCAAGCGGGTATCTTAAAGAACGCGACGGAAATCTCCCAGTTCCTTGGCAACGCAGGAATTTCTCGCAATGATTCTGTCATAATTTATGGAGAATGCCTGCCTTGCGGAGGCGGGCCGTCGGTAGCGACCTATGTCTACTGGATTATGAAGGGGCTTGGTCATGAGAAGGTTAGGGTCCTGGATGGAACGGCAGAAGATTGGGCCGCATCAGGAAAAGCTACCACGAAAGAAGCCCGGACATTACCCGGCAAGACCTATACGCCTGCACAAACCGCAAATTATACTGCTACTTACGACTTTGTCAAGAACGGGCAGGCGCAAATTGTTGACGCCAGAACCGTGCCAGAGTATGGGATGGGCAGCATATTGGAATCAATCAGCATCCCCTATGCCAGCGTGTTAAGCGGAAAGAAAATCAAGGGCGAAGACCAGTTGAATAAGGTTTTCATGATGCTGGACAGAGATAAGCCGGTAGTAGTCTTTACCAATACAGGCATGAAGGCCTCTGTAGTTTGGTTTGCTCTCAAAATGATGGGTTATGATGCCAGGCTCTACAATTATCGAGACTGGATGACAAATCAAGATCAAAAGGTCGATGCTGCAGATTAGGATCAGGACTGGGACCGGAGAAGAAATGACACTAAGACATATTGTTTTTGATTCCGCAGGAAAGGCGATGCTCATTTACGGGATTGTATCTATCCTTTTATGCGGCCTGGTGATTAGCTCGCCTGCCCTGGCAGAGACGCCAACGGACAGTCTTGCGAAAGTGTTTGTATCACCATTTGACCTCTCGCCAGATGATATTGTGCTGGACATCAGCCCGGATGCGACCCGATTCATTGAGGGCGCGGTCAATATCAACTATGAGGACTTTATGGGCGATGGGGGGCAGCTCAAGTCCGCAAAGGAGATAGCCTCTCTGCTTGGCGATGCTGGTCTATCCAGCAATGATTCTCTGGTTATCGCGGGCGAGTGTCTTCCCTGTGGCGGCGGACCATCACCGGCGTTCTTCTCCTATTGGCTGCTCAAATACCTGGGGCATGAGAGAGTAAGGATTCTGGAAGGCCACTTGGATGACTGGGCCTCAGCTGGGCTGAATATCAGCAATAGCTCTGCCACAAGACAGAAGACGGAATATGTTCCTCACCTTGCGACCAAGCTTCTTGCCACATATGAATTCGTGGTTAACGGCGGGGCTCAGATCGTGGATGCCAGGCTGGCCAGGGACTATGCCATTGGCTCTATTCCTGGTGCCGTCAACATTGCATACGAGAATGTGCTTTCCAATGAGAGCATCAAGCCCGTGGCGGATCTGGAGAAGGTCTTTGCTAAGCTGGAGAAGGATCGGCCCGTCGTGGTCTACACCAACGTGGGCGTTGAGGCCTCACTGGTCTGGCTCGCCCTGAACCTCTCCGGCTACGATGCCAGGCTTTACACATGGCGGGATTGGCTGGAAAACCAGCCCAAATTCAACTTCGAACTGATAGATATAGTAGCCAAGCCCAATCCTGTGAAAACAGGCTCGACTACAACCATAACGGCATCCTTCCAGGAAAAACAGATGGCTGCTGCAGGAAATTCCTCAGGCGGTGAGGCAAAGCTCACGATCAAGGGATGCGCCACCTGCGGATTTGAAGGATTCGCTTTAGGCACATCTGGTGCATCTGGTGCCTCTGGAAACAAATCCGGGACCATCCAACTAAGCTCATCAGGCAAGACATCGCAATCCAGTGCTGCCGGCCAGGATAACGTGCTGCGTTGCACTGCCGTCATAAACGCCCTCGATGGCTCCGAAGTTGCAAGTACAAGCCTGCTGCGCACCTCTGGATACAAATATGTAGGAATCTGGAGTGCCAATGTAGCGCCCGGCATTTACAAGGTGAGCATAGCTGCCACATCTTCCAAAAGCGCCGAGACCTTTGAGGATGTTTTAAAGATAGAGGTAACCGGATAGGCCGGAGGGCCTAGGCCTATCAGCGCTCCTCTTTTTTCGCATAAATTCCAGATCCCAGGAACCAGGTGTCATCGACTTTCGCCACGTAGCTGAGCTTTAATCTTGCAGTCATGTTCATGGATGGGTCAGGATAGATGTAATAGCTAAAACCATTGCCCATCCTTGCCAAGTCTATGATCTGCGAGATGAAATCTATCTACTCGTATAAAATTCCCTCCTATATGAATTTTGCAGACTCTTCAACCAATTCTCTGGCCTATTGCATCCCGCGATCTCTCCGACAGAAGATGATTCTCAACACGGTTAGAACTCTCCCAATGTGAATTGATCCTGCAACCTGATCTCTTTGGACCTGTGCTCTATCAAAAGCATATCCATCAGCAGAAAGGCGTTTTTTACCGACTTGGATCGAGCATGGTTGTTGAAGTACACCCTCACCTTGGCGGCCTTCAGCTCAGCCTCCTTGATGCGAGGCACCCAGGTCTCCAGTTGATCCTTCTTGTAGAGATAATCATATCTATTCAACCTGTGGTCGTCCTCCTTCTCGCCTCTGTCCTCGCCCTGATACCAGATATCGTAGTTGCGGCCATGAAAGCGCACATAAGCGTGATTTGCAGTCTGCTCTCTGCCGGCATGAATCCCTGGGCCGTCGATCAGAACATTGGCAACATTCCTCTC
>JAQTYS010000271.1 GCA_028688175.1 Methanothrix sp.
AATGTCGGTCTGCAGCGACTGCTCATTCCCGGCGATCAGCTATAGGCAAGCTCCTTCCGGCATCAGTATAAAAAGATACTGCTTGATAAAGATAATATAGCATAAGAGGGAAGGTATTAGCAGAGTTAGATGTTGGGGATTAAATGAAGTCACCAGAGAGAATTACCATCGCATTAGACGAAGAAACAGTAGGTCTGTTCAAGAAGATGAAGGAAGATCTGGGTATGTCCCAGAGCGAGTTGATGCGAGAGTCCCTGAAGTTCTTTGGCAAACACAAGATGCTCTTCGAATTCGCCGAAGATAAGAAGGTTTACACCCATGCAGAAATGCTCTCCGCCGGAGAGCATGTGATCCTTGATATCGATCACTGGATACTGTTTCTAAGCTTCATTGAAACTCATCCGGACAAAGAGCGATTTTGGAATCTGCATAAAGAGGTCTGCCGAGCCCATGCAGAGCAATTCAAGCACAAGCTCTTAAATGTGGAGAGCATTTTGAGAAGACTTGAGATCTGCAACTTATTTAATATGAGCAAGACCGGCAAGAGCGAGTTCACCCTCATCTTCGGCTCGGATGCTCCTAAGAAATTCGTGCGCATTGAGCTGGAGGAGATCTTCGCCGGCATGGGCTTTTTGGTAGAGATCAAGGATGACTTCTCAAAGTTGAGGATCAAGGTAATCCATGATCTCTAAGCACCACAGCCAATTTAAGGGATGAATAAGACTGGTTGATTCATGGATCTCAAAGCCCAGGTGCAGGGATTCATGGCCAGTAAAGAGGAACAACTTAGCGATGAGCTTGCTCAAAAGTACGGCGTTCCTTTAGCAGAGGTGGCAGACGTCGTAAATTCCTTTTTGAATGATACCTACGGACCGGCGATAGAGCAGGCCCGGGCCATCGATCGCATGGGGGGGAGAAAAATGGTGCTGCTCTTTATCGGCAGAAAGGACTGCAACATCTGCAAAAAAAGCGAACCCTTTCTAGAGAGCTTTCTCTCCCGTCACACCGATTTGCAGCTGGTAAAACTGGATTATTGTCAGCCTTCAGGTCTGCTCTATCATATGATCCATAGTCAGAAGAATGGCATGCTTCCGTTGATTGCTTTTATCTTAAATGGTGCTATAAAGAAGGTCTTTACCGGAGAGTGCCTTCAAAGGGACGATTACGAAAGATATTATAATGACATGCTGGCCGAATGCAGCCAAAATATATATGCTCACTGAGGTTACAGAATTGCTGCGAGGGAGATTATGACCATAATTGTGCTCAACTTTAAGACTTATCGTGAATCGACCGGCCCAGAGGCTCTACGCCTGGCGGAGATATGTGAGGACATTTCCCAGGATTATTCCGTGCAAGTTGTGGTGGTGCCCCAGGTAGCCGATATCCAGGCCATCTCTAAAGCCGTTAAAATACCGGTCTATGCTCAGCATGTAGACGGAGTAGGCTATGGCGGCTTTACAGGCCATGTGACGGCTGCGTCCCTGAAAGCCGCGGGAGCAGCAGGATCGCTTATCAACCACTCTGAGCGAAGGCTCCGGCTTGCCGATATCGAAGCCTCTATCACCGCCGCTCGCCAGGCAGGCCTGAAGACCATTGTCTGCACCAACAACGTGGCCACAACTCGTGCCTCGGCTGCCCTTGAGCCTGACTATGTGGCCGTGGAACCGCCGGAGTTGATCGGCAGCGGCATTCCCGTATCCAAGGCTAATCCTCTGGTCGTTTCCCAGTCGGTTGATGCCGTCAAGAGCATTGCTCCGGGGGTAGGCGTACTCTGTGGTGCGGGAATAACACGCGGCGAGGATCTGAGAAGCGCCCTGGAACTGGGGTCGATTGGCGTCTTGCTCGCTTCCGGAATTATCAAGGCAAAGGACCAAAGGAGAGCCCTGGAAGATCTGGTAACGGGTGCCAGGAAATGATCGCGGTGCACGTTCGTGTTTCGGGTCGAGTGCAGGGTGTCTTCTATCGCGCCTTTACTCAAGAGCGAGCAAGAGCCCTGGGGGTTAAAGGATGGGTTCGCAACATTCCCGGCGGTGGAGTAGAGGCAGTACTGGAAGGAGAGAGAAAGCAAGTTGGCGAGCTGCTCAAAGCCATGAAGTCGGGACCCACGGGATCCATAATCCTGGGGATGGAGTTCTCAGAGTTGGAAAGCAAAGGATACGAAGGTTTCGAGATAGAATATTAGTAATTTATAGGATGTGATCTCATGCTTACCGTCAATAGATACAAATGCTGTTACTGTGGTGCCTGTGTCGGAGTCTGCCCGACATGCGCCCTGGAGCTGGTGGAGACTTGGCTCGAGGTCTCGACTGAGTGCAAGGAGTGCGGCCTGTGCACCAAGATATGCCCTGTTGGAGCCCTAGAGGTCAAGGCATGAAGTGCGACTTGATAGTAGTGGGCGGCGGTCCCGGCGGATCGATGGCTGCCAAGACGGCAGCTTCCGCCGGCCTTAAGGTCGTCATGCTGGAGAAACGCCAGGAGATCGGAGACCCAGTGCGCTGCGCAGAGGGTGTCAGCAAGAGAGCTCTATGCCGCATGTTGAAGCCTGAGCCGGAATGGATCTCTTCCGAGGTAAAAGGGGCCCGAATTTATGCGCCGGACGGTAGATGCATAGTCATGTCCGAGGATAAGAGCGGGGGCGAGGTGGGCTACGTCCTGCAAAGAAAGATCTTCGATAGGGGCCTCGCCATGCAGGCAGCAGTCGCAGGAGCCAAGGTGCTGGTCAAGACCAGGGCTTTGGGTCTGATCAAGAAGGATGGAGTAATCAGTGGCGTGTCCGCACTTCGCATAGGCGAGCCCCTGCAGATCGAGGCGCCTCTAGTCATAGGTGCAGACGGGGTAGAGTCCAAGGTGGGACGCTGGGCAGGCATCGATACCACTTTGAAGTTGCAGGATATCGAATCTTGTGCTCAGTTCCTGGTACATGATGCATCCATTGATAACGAATACACAGAGTTCTTTTTAGGTAACAGCATAGCTCCTTCTGGATATGCCTGGTCGTTTCCCAAGGGCGATAAGATGGCCAACATTGGTCTTGGAATTCAGGGCTCACGCTCCAAGTCAGGTGAAGCAGTGCGGCTGTTGCGGCAGTTAATGAAAACTCGATTTCCCAATGGCAAGGTTGTGGAGATGGTAGTAGGAGGAGACCCCTGTTCCGGGCCCATTGACTGTGCAATTGCCGATGGCGTGATGCTGGTAGGGGATGCCGCCCATCAGACCGATCCGCTTACCGGAGGAGGCATTCTCAATGCCATGCAAGCAGGAGTCATGGCCGGAGAGGTAGCGGCAAAGGCCCTATCTGCCGGCAATGTCCGCCGATCCGGGCTGCAAGAGTACGAAGACCGCTGGAGAAACGGCTTTGGCAAGGTTATTGCCAAGAGCTTGCAGTTCAAAGAATTCTTCGTCAAGCTTAACGATAACGATATGAACCAGCTCATTGGATCTCTGGCCAAGGAGGATATAACCAAGATGGACCTGCCGGACATGCTGCGTGTTCTCTTCCGGCTTAACCCGAGGCTGCTCTGGGGGCTGAAGAGCCTGATAATTTGATTTATCCCAAAAAGTAATACCCTGCAGCTCTGCTGCGGGGTATTACTTCGGATAAATCAATCATTTATTACATCGGGAGTGCAGAGGGTCACGAATACCC
>JAQTYS010000272.1 GCA_028688175.1 Methanothrix sp.
CAAAAGAGGCACATGCGGGCGAGTTCGTCATGGCGGACATAGACGGCGCTATGATACACGATATCACCGGCCCGCTGGCGGTCAAGGGATTTTATGAGATCGCGGGCAAGGATGCCCGAGTGTGGGACCCTAAAAAAATCGTCCTGCTCTTCGATCATCAGGTTCCCGCGGACAGCCTGAAGGCGGCGGAGAATCATATCATGCTGCGCAAATTCGCGCAGGAGCAGGGCATCTTGAACTACGACATATTCTGTGGTGTATGCCATCAGGTTATGCCGGAGAAGGGGCATGTGCTGCCCGGTCAAATCATCCTGGGCACTGACTCGCATACCTGTACCTACGGTGCTCTGGGGGCCTTTGCCACCGGTGTTGGGTCTACTGACATGGCATCAGTCTTTGCCACAGGCAAGCTCTGGTTCATGGTGCCCAAAACATTGCAGCTCATCATAGAAGGAAAGCTTCCTTCTCGCGTCACCTCCAAGGACGTTGTGCTGAGGATCATTGGAGATATCGGGGCGGATGGAGCGAATTATCTGGCCTGCGAATTCTTGGGAGAAGCTGCAAAGCGCATGAGCATCCCTGAGAGGATGACGGTCTCCAACATGGCCATTGAGATGGGGGCCAAGGCTGGCATCTTTGAGGTGGATGAGACTACTATCAAGTACCTGGAGGGCCGGGTGAAGGATAAGGCTGCCATTCGTGAGGGAATGGTGCGAACCGATGAGGATGCGATCTTCGCCAAGAAGAGCTGGAATGTCAGCGATCTGGAGCCGCAGATTGCATTGCCTCATAACGTGGACAATGTTCTGCCGATAAGCGAGGTGCCGGAGACGAAGCTTGATCAGGTCTTCCTGGGATCGTGCACCAACGGGAGATTCGAGGATCTTCTGCAGGCCTCGCAGATGATGAAGGGCGAGCCTGTTGCCAAGGGCGTGCGCATGATTGTGGTACCGGCCAGCCGGGAGGAGTACATGAAATGTCTGCATGCTGGCCTCATAGAGAAGTTCATGGAGGCGGGGGCCATGTTTGAGTCAGCTTGCTGCGGGCCGTGTATGGGCGGTTCCTTCGGCCTGCTTGGTGCGGGCGAGCGCTGCCTTTCTACATCCAACCGCAACTTCGTAGGAAGGCAGGGCAGCCCCCAGGCATTTGTCTACCTCAGCTCGCCTGCCACGGCAGGAGCGAGCGCCATCACCGGGTATATCACCGACCCCAGGGAGATTTAGTTCAGATAGTTATTTCGCTTTGTGTCTTTGTGCCTTTGTGGTTAGGGATCGTTTTGTTCACCACAAAAACACAAAGTCACAAAGACGACAATTTCCAGGATAAATTGGATGAAGGTTGCACTCAAGCTCGCCTACCTGGGCGACAACTACTACGGCTTTCAGAAGCAGCCGGATCTGGTCACAGTCGATTTCGAGGTTAGGAAGGCGCTGGCCCAAATTGGCGTAATTCACGGTGACTTCTGCTACGCGGGAAGGACGGATCGGGGGGTCTCAGCTCTGGGTCAGGTGATCGACTTTTGGATCGATGAGGACAAGGCCAAGTTGACCCGGCCGCGCTGCGTAAACGGCCGGCTTCCTCGAGATATCTGGACCTGGGCCTGGGCAGTAGCGCCCATAGGCTTTTCTGCCCGCTGGAATGCCCAGTGGCGGGAGTATCGTTATCTTCTTTGGCATCTGGGACTGGACATGGAAAAGATGCATGCTGCGGCAGCGCAGCTTTTGGGTGAGCATGACTTTAGAAACTTCTCCTCGGCCAAGGTAGATACGGTGAAGACCGTGCAGAAATTGCAGATCTCCGAGGAAGGCGGCCTTTTCGTCTTCGATATCAGGGCCAATGGCTTTCTCTGGAATATGGTGCGCAAGATTGTGGGCGCGCTCGAAAAGGTGGGATCCGGCCAGAAGGAGATGAGTTGGTTTTGTGATCTCCTGCGCCCGGAGCTTAACCACGGCGCGCCCACGGCTCCGGCGGATGGCCTGATCCTCATGGATGTGGGCTACGAAGGGCTGGACTGGCAGGTGGACGAGTACTCCCGAGCGCGGGCAGCAGCGGCTCTGGCGGCGACGGTGCAGAGCCGGATGGCGAGGGCGAGCGTGGCCAGGGTGATGGAGAGGGCGATGACTCTGGAGAATATTTCCGCTTGAGCCGGATAAATTCTATCCAGAGCTGGTGCTACTTAATTCTGACTATCTTCTCGAACTCATCCATTCCAAGGTACCGGGGGTCGTATTTAATTCCCCTATCCTTAAGGTCGGTGACATAGGAGCGCAGATGCTTCTGTGATCCGGCCAGCAAACCCTGGTACATCGCCATAACATCCTGTGCATGCGTGATATTCAGTTCTTCTTGCAGGTCCATGATGCTTATCTCCTCGAAGGTGGCAGCTGCATTTAGAGCATCTTGATCTGAGGGCAATCCTTTTGCCAGAAGTTCGTCGTGGACTTTCTGCAAAGTCTGATTCTGGAATACTCCCTGCTCATCATTTCCCGGAATAGAAAGAGCGTATTTATCTATGATCGCCCTGGCCTGGTCCATGTGGCTCTGCTCCGATCTCGCCAGATCTCTGAAGATGGTGAGTTTATCACTCTCATAAAGGGAAGTGTACAGGTCGCGGGCCATCTTCTCTTCCTCCCAGATGAAGCTCAATCCTTCTTTTTCGTGGGCGTTCAATGTTGCGGCTTTTATGGCAGGCGGCATAGTCTGCTCGCCGGTCAGGGTAATAATTCCCTCTCCAAAGGCAACATTGTGCTTGAAGCTCAGATCAGGGTTGTTGGATAGCGCCCAGATTATAGATATTGCCTGGCCGGGCGAGAAAGACTTATCGAACTTATCTCCCGTATCCAGCCTCCTCTTTAGCTCGAATACAGTGCGTCCGGCCACTTTTCTGCCGGCAAATTCCTTAACGTCGTTTGTACCTCCCAGCATGGTATCATCGAGGTGCGGGCCATAGTTGCCGGTGCAATACTCGTCTTGTGCCTCCGCCTTGCCTGATTGCACCGAGGCTATGATTATGTCGGCGTTCTTCATCCACTCCAAAGGCTCAAAGCCAATGGCCAGCCAGCCGTCTGTGCTGGCGTTCAGGGCCAGGTAGAGATATTCCGGATCGTTCCTCCAGGAGATCTCCATATCCCCGCCGCTGTAGCCCTGCCTGGCCGGACTTTGCAGGAGCATGCTGCGAGAGTACTCGCTCACCCCCAATATGCCATCGGCTTTCCACTCCTCAGTAGCTGCCTTCTCAGCTACAACTGGAGCCTCTTTGGGCTGAATGCAGCCTGAGGAGAAGAGCAGCAGACCTATAATCATGGTGATATAAATTGGCTTCATTATGATTATATTGGTCTGCAGAATATATTAGATTATCTCAAGCTGTCTCAAATTGAACCTGCTTCCCTGATCGACCAGTCATTTCACAACTTCTAAATTTTCATTGGACCAATCCAAAAGCTTTCTGATCGCCGCTTCCCTCATGCTTCACGAGAATCTCCACATTGCGATCATTCTCTTATCAGGTTTCAATTCGAGGCCAGCTTTCGGACAAGCGGCATGATGGCCGGTCTCGTGCCTTTTGCAGGAGAGGCCTGAGCTATTCCCATCTCCAGGCCCATGGACCCCATCATCTCCTGGTTGAAGCGCTCAGCAAT
>JAQTYS010000273.1 GCA_028688175.1 Methanothrix sp.
CTGCCGACCATGCCGCAGCACCCGCGGGATAGACGTAGGCTATCACGGGCATCTCGGTCTCCTCTATTAGCCTGAGAATCTCATAGGTCTCGGTCAGGCCGCCTCCTGGTGTGTCCAATAGAAGCATGACCGCCTGAAAGCCGCCCGCTTCTGCCTCCTCTAAAGCCGCAGCGACAATATCATCGCTGGCTGGCGTGATAGGGCCCTGCAGCTCAACAGCCAAAACCGGTGCGGGTTTGGCATAGGCAATGGAAAGCGTCGGCAACAACAGCAGCAAGAGCGAAATGAGAAAAAGAGTAGCTGCTCGCTGCGTCCTGGGGTGAGATTGCCGGCCCGTTCTCTTCATAAATTTCGAGCCGGACCGGATATTCTCCATTCTTTCGTTTCATCTCCTGGTTCTTACGGTTTCGCTCTTTGCTTCTATCAAGGCATCTTTCTTAACCTCATCTTTTCGGGCCGTCTCTCTCTCGGAAAGCTCCCGGTTCAAGGCTGCAGTCAGGCCTGCCATAGAGCCGGTTCCCGCATCGCCGCTGGGTGTGACCACAATGAGCGTCTTCTCCCTGGCGATATCAACCAATGTCTGCAGCTCCCGCAGCTTAAGTGCAGCAGGTACTTCTTCATAAAGCCGGGCGGCATCGGTCATGGTCTTGGATGCCTGGAACTCGCCGTCTGCCAGGATTATGCGCGACCTCTTTTCTCTTTCCGATTCAGCCTGCTTGGCAATCGCTCTTCTCATGGACTCGGGCAGAGATACGTCTCTTAGCGTGACTGCCGTAACTTTGATCCCCCAGGGATCAGTATGCTGGTCCAATATAGCCTGCAGTTTCTTGTTCAATTCGTCGCGCTTGGAGAGCAGATCGTCCAGTTCAATCTGTCCCAGAACGTCCCGCAAGGTAGTCTGAGCCAGCAAGGAGGTTGCAAGCTTGTAATTTTCCACCTGTATTATGGCCAGAGACGGATCCACAACCCGGTAGTAGATGACGGCATCCACTTCCACGCTCACGTTGTCCTTGGTAATGACCACCTGCTTGGCCACATCGATGGTAAAGACCCTCAGGTCAAGCAGCATGACGCGATCGATGATAGGAATAATGAAGAATATGCCAGGACCCTTCACTCCGGAAAAGCGCCCCAGACGAAATATGACCACTCGTTCATACTCGCGAACAATCTTTATAGCCTGGGATAAGATAATTAACGCCATCAGCAGTGCTATAAGAGTAGATGAAGCAAATTCGGCCAAATAAACACCAAAATCTTAATTGTGCTCTTGTCTTAAATAAGTACCCTGTCACAAAATCGTATAATCTATAAAATAGTAAAGTTGGTCCAAGAATAAGACCCGGGAAAAACCTGGGGTCTATTTCTTGAACTCGGTGTAACCGCACTTGCCGCAGCTTTGTCGATCGACGTGGCTGGCCAGGAATACGCCGTTTCCGCACCTGGGACATACAGCCCTCTTGGACTTGATGGTGTCCCCCGATACCTCGTAGAACCTGGAGTGGCCCATAACCGCGCCCTTCTTGGCACCCTTTTTGGCAGCCATCTAGCTAGGCCTCCGTCTTGGCTTCTTGTGGCTTGGTGAACGTATTGCGCGTAATTATATGGGCTCTCTCTATTTCTTTGGCCCTCTCGGCAGTCTCATAGATCTTGGCATATCCGATTGTCTCGCGCTTTCCAAACTCCGTCTTCAAATTGTCCACATAGACCAGGCCAACCTTTGAGTTTTGAGTTGCCGCCAGCCTCTCCACGACGCTCTTTCGAGAAGGCGTCGCCTCTTCGTGAATAACCTTGAAAACAAGCTCCCGCCGGTTCAAAATAGTGTTGTTCTTCTCTTCTATTACTTGAATATCCAACTTCATTCCTCCACAATCATTTGTTTCATAAATTTTTCAATATGTAACTTCCTTTCCGCAGTAACATCAACCAGAACGCTTCCCTCATTGGGCTGGCCGTAGACAACCACGCAGCCAATCGGGGCATAAAGAATGGCCGGAAGCGTTGCCAGATCTTCTTCACCCTCGACTATAATCTTTACATGCTCAGTGCCGCGTAAAGATTGCGAAATCAGGTCTATAAGATCTTTGCTGATGGTCGCCGCCGGATTCTTAACCCTTGCCGTCCTGTAGCTTTCGTGATCCAGCATCTCTATGACATGATCGGAAACCGCCATCCTCTTAGTCTTATTGTCCACGACTAACAGATCCGGCACTATGGATGCCTTCAAGAGATAGAAGGCAGTCATATCACCTATGGCAACAACTTTCTTGGCAGAAAGAAGCTCCTTTTCCATAGCCTTTACGCACTCCAGGCCGTTTCCTCTGTATAGCCTGCCGAGAGGCTCTTTCAGAGTTTTGCGCAGTTCATCCGGGAGAAGGAGGAGTCGCAATTTTAACGCACCTTCAGTGCATATCTGCCGGGAAGGGTAATCTCCAGCTTTTGCGCGAGGATCGAATCCTTAGGATCGATGATCACGACATATCCGCTCCAATCCTTGCTGAGCGAGGCTGAATTACAGATGGGACAGACCTGTCCCTCTACTATTCTGCGACATTCTCTGCATGCCTGCTCTGTCATTTCGCCTCTGCCTCACTCGTAGTCTCAGCGCTAGTATCGCCTTCCAGCCACTCCAGCCTTCCCAGGCCCGTCTGCCTCATGGTGAGGCCAATCTTGCTCTCACGAGGCTCTTTTTCATTCAGGCTAACGGCAATAACCCTGGCTCGAACCTTATCTCCTTCGCCTAAGGACTTGCTCGACTCTTTGCTGACCAGTCGCGCGTTCTTTTCATCATAAGATATATACTCATTGGTGATCTGGCTCACATGTAGAAGGCCATCGAATGGTCCTAATGAGAGAAAAGCTCCGAATTTAACTATTTCCACAACCTCGCCTTCGATGATCTCCTGCATCTCGGGTTTAAAGACCAGGGCATCAAAATTGACTTCGTAATAAATAGATCCATCCCCTGCCAGGATGTGACCTTCTCCGATATCATCTGCTCCGAGTACGGCGACGATTGTTCCCAGTGACTTGTCGACTACTGCCTCATATTTTTCGCGCAGTGATTTATCCACTGCTGCTTCGAGGGGATCACCCAGATGATCCGGTTCTATCTTGGCCACACCCTTAAGCTTCATCTTCTTATACATCTAGTACTCCTTCTTCGACGCCTCTAGATACTGCCCCTGGCGCAGGTATACTACGGTTATGCCTTTACTAAATAACCTTTTCTTTAAAGCTTTGTCATTGGTAAAGACCGCAGCACCCGTATCCAGGGCAAGCTCAATGATTGCCTGATCGGCGTTATAATTGTCCACCCCAATCGTCTTGCAGCCTTTAGCAAGGTCCAGTGCCACGCGGGCGGCAATTTTATCTTTTCCTTTGTCGGCCCGCACTGCCAGCGAGCGAAGCTCTCCCAGCACACTGGCCGGTACCAGCCACTCTGCATATCCCAAGCGGAGAAGCTCGCTGAAGATGTCTACGTTGAACTGCTCGGGTACCATTAATGCATTGGTATCGAGAATGACCTTTATGCTACTGGTATCGATGTATGCCTTCATGCTACTCGGTTATGGTGCCAACGCCGATAAGACGCCACCTGGCCCCAATTCGCCTGCTAACCGCCACACGTTC
>JAQTYS010000274.1 GCA_028688175.1 Methanothrix sp.
AGAGCTCAAATAATCTGAATGGTGATAATCTTTTAACCGAAATTCCGGAACGCAATTTGCAGGAAAAGAGTCTATTGCCAGGAGCCCTGAGCCATTAGCCATGTACCTGTCCCGTGAGGAAGAAGGCATTTATCAGGGCGAGCGAGGCGAGACCCTGCGCCGCATGATGGAGATCCTGGTAGCTCTGGGCGACATCTACGGCGCAGAGAAGCTCGTGCCAGTTCGATCGGTGCAGATCGCAGGTGTATCCTACAAGAACATCGGCGAAGCCGGCCTGGAGTGGATCTCGGATCTGGAAGGTCAGGTAGTGGTGCCCAGCATCCTCAACCCGGCAGGCATGGACCTCTGCCGCTGGCAGGAGATGGGAATCCAAGAAGAATTCGCCCAAAAGCAGCAGCAGACCATCGAAGCCTACCGCCGCCTGGGTGTCACCATCGACTGCACCTGCACGCCCTACCAGATCTACCAAGGCCCATCCAGCTTAGCCAGCCCCGGCGATCACCTGGCCTGGAGCGAGTCTTCCGCCGTTTCCTATGCCAACTCGGTAATTGGGGCGCGCACCAATCGGGAGGGAGGCCCGTCTGCCCTGGCGGCAGCGCTGGTGGGAAAGACTGCTCTATACGGCTACCATCTGGACGAGAACCGACTGCCCACTCACCTGGTGGAGGTCGAGGCAGATCTGCATGGGTCAGACTACGGAGCTCTGGGATTTTTGGTGGGCAGAACCGTCAAGGACGGAGTGCCATTTTTCCGGCTGAAGGGCCAGCGTACCGTCCCGGATGAGCTCAAGGCCCTGGGCGCAGCCATGGCAGCCAGTGGCTCCGTCGCCCTTTACTACGTGGAAAATGTTACACCTGAGCCGCCCGGCCCCTGGCAGCCGATGGAGACAATTCGTCTTGGCAGAAAGGAGATCGACGAGATCTATGCCCTTTACCCGGCAGGCGGCGCAAATGCAGTGGCGCTGGGCTGCCCCCACTGCTCGAGTGAGGAGCTGGAGAAGATTGCCGGGCTGCTACAGGGCCAGAAGGTGCAAAAGGAGCTGTGGGTCTGCACTGCTCGCAAGATCGCAGAAGCGCACCCTCAGCTGGTGGCCATCATCGAGGAGAGCGGAGCGTGCGTCTTTTGCGACACCTGTATGGTCGTCTCACCTGCTACGGAACGCTTTTCCAGGATGATGACCAGCTCTGGCAAGGCGCTGGCTTACCTCCCCGGGTTGGCCGGGGTTGGGGCTGGCCTGGGAAGCCTTGAGGAATGCATCGATGTAGCTCTGGGGAGGCGACAGTGATGGAGATTAAATGCCACAGGGTTGCCTGCGGCTGCGCAAGCGGCCCGGCGCTGGTGACAAGGGAGGCCATATCGTTTCTGGGAAATGTCGATGCTGCGACGGGAGTGGTGGTTGATCCGGCGCACGGGCTTTTCGGTCAGAGCATAGCCGGAAAGGTGCTCATCTTTCCCGGTGGCAAGGGCTCCACAGTGGGCTCCTACGTCATCTATCAGCTTAAGAAAAGAGGTCTTGCGCCCGCGGCCATGATCAATATCCGCTCCGAGCCGATCGTGGCAGTAGGGGCCATCATCAGCGGCATTCCTCTGGTGGACAGGGTGACTGAGGAGATTTTGCGGGTTAAGAGCGGAACAGTGGTGGAGGTTGACGCTGACAATGGATGGATCAGGACTATTTGATCTTAAATGCCTTATTTTTTGTTTTTCTATCTAATTCGCCAATCATAGAACTTCCATCATAGTCTTCCCAAAGAGCAACGGTTGCATCATAAGCTCCGCGTGGTGCATCCCTTGTAACGCGCCAATTAAATTTCATTTGGGTTTTTTCCCCCTTGGGCAAATAGGCAGATTGCGGCTCGACATCCTTCCATTCGCCATCAGGACCTCTCACTGAAAAGCCAACCCAAAACTCATTTGCTTTACTGCCTGAATTCTTAATCTCCACGATGACTTTAACTTTATCTGCATTTTTATAAAAAACCCCTTCAGGCCACCACACTTTGCTGATATATCCGTTTGCCGAAGCGTCTGCAAATGGCATTCCTATTGCCATTATTGCTATTAACAATACCACTAGGATACATTTCATTCAAAGATCTCTCCAAAATCTTACATAAGGCTTGACTACTTGATATATTAAATTATCGGAAACGTAAGATCTCAAATCAAAGATCTATGATTGTGAAAGGATAATGTGCCTTTGTGAACGGCTGATGGTTCTTCGCGCTAATCAAGACTTCATGTGGCACTATCGCATTAGTAAGTGATGGTGGCAGGGCACATTTATCATAGATTTTATATAAGATGAAACTCATGTAACCTGTGAGACCCACCATGACAATAATTGCCACGAATTTCTTAAATCTTTTGTTCACCAATCAGATAAATGATTTCTTCAAGGACTACTCAAACGAATACGAATACACAGCATTGGGCGTTTTCAGAAAGATTATCCCTCCAGCTTGTCCGCGATGCGGGAAAAAATGACCCACAACTGTTAGTTTTACAACTTTATTCTTCTTTCCCATGCCGAATTGATGGGTATGTAATGTCAAAGGTTTCGGGACTACACATCTCGTATCCCGCAACAAAATCCTTTTATCTTCTCTGTGCCTTTCATAGCGGCATGTTCAAGATCGGTTTTGTGAAGCTCGGGAACATTGCCACCTCGACGGCCATTGATCTCTCCCTGGATGAAATTGCGGAAAGGTCCGACATAGAATTCAAGATCGTCAGCTTCGGCCCCAAGATGACCAAGAAGGAGGGCGAAGCCGCAGCCGAATTGCTGGCCTGGAAACCACAATTGGTGGTCATCAGCAGCCCCAACGCAGCGACCGCAGGACCCACAACGGCGCGCGAGCTGTTCAAAGACGTACCCACCATTGTCATCTCCGATGGCCCCACTAAAAAGGAGGCGCGCGATGCTCTGACGGCAGAAGGCTTTGGCTACATCATCCTGCCCATGGACCCGCTCATCGGTGCCAAACGCGAGTTCCTTGATCCGGCAGAGATGGCCCTCTTCAACTCCGACGCACTGAAGGTTTTGGCGGCCTGCGGTGCCATCCGGCTGGTGCAAGAGGAGCTGGACAGCGCCATGGCCGGCATTGCCGCCGGAGAGGCAAAGCTTCCGGCTATCCTGGCCACGCCAGAGAAGTGCGCTGAGCGCATGCGCTTTGGCAACCCGTACGCCCGCGCCAAGGCCGTGGGAGCTCTTTACATGGCGCAGACCGTGGCCGGCATCGATGCTGCCGCCTGCTTCCGCCTTAAAGAGCTGGAGGCGATAGCTCTTGCTGCCGCTGCCGGTCACGAGGTCATGCGGGCCGCAGCGCGCCTCGCAGATGAATCCCGAGAGCTGGAGAAGGCCAATGACAGCGTCTCCCGCCGACCCCATGCCCGCACCGGCGAGATCATGAGCAAGAAAGGGCTGCTGGAAAAGCCGGAGAAGGTCTGAGAAAAAACACTTTCGCCCCGCGCGGCTTGAGACTTTATAGCAAGCCGGTGCAACTAGTATCTGTGGCAAGGAAGACTGCACCGGCCCTACACGCTTCTGGGCGAAGATGTTCGGTCTTCCCATTCACCCCATTTTCTCAAATGGAAAGATCTATACCTAACCGCCGTGATATCCATTTCTG
>JAQTYS010000035.1 GCA_028688175.1 Methanothrix sp.
AGATGCTTCCGCACCGTTACCCGGCTGTGTCCAGTCTGTCTGGCGATCTCGCTGATGCTCAAATTTTTGTTGAACAAATCTCGCAACGTGAGGAACTCCTCCACATCTATCATCCACATGACCCCTGTTTTTCAATACCAGGGATTGGCAGGTGGACAATTTTATCCCGCCACTATTGGACACTTTTAGACCGCCATTGACAAGCAAACATTGAGGCATTATATGTTACCTTGGTACTGCATCCACTAAGGCTTTCAACTTCGTATTTGCAGGCTTGTGTCTCTAACTCCTCTATAAGTCTACTGCAGATGTCTTTGGCTTCTATCTCATTCAGATCCGTTGCCAGTACTAGCCCGCCATCCAGGTACGATTTATCATAGCTCTTTAAATCCAATTGCTTAACCTTTAGAGCCTTATTTCCCTCTGAGTGATCACTCCAGATGCCGACACCGGAACCAGGTAGTTAGCATAATGATTACCCGAGGCTGGTCTCCATTCGGTACGATCTTTTGAAACCGGGACTTGCCTACACTCATTGGGATTTACCCATTTACTTTCATAGTCAATGTAATTCACAATATAGCTAACTTGTCCATGCCACGCACTTTCGGCGGACACTTCAAAAAACCAAACAGGTACCCAAATCCTCGTGATCTTCTCTAAATTACTAGTGCACCATAACACAAGTTTTAAGTTTTATAGCCTACCAGCCCCTCCGAGCAGCCACAGAATCGCGGACGCACGGGGGCTGGATGATTTTCCGGATCTTCGGCAGGATCTCATCGGTCGTCCCCTCCTGTGCATCCTTGACCCGGCGCAAGTGCTTTTTCGCGGTATTTGGGGATATGCTCAGTTCGCGGGCTACTTTCTTGTAGGAACCATAGAGTTCGTACATATCGACGATTCTACGTATATCTGCCATCGTTTTCACCTAGAGCCCACCTCTCAGCATACTTGGAGAGAGGAGACTTTCCTTTTTAGGGGGGTCAAAAACGAATCGGCTTTTCCTTATATAGGGGAGTCAAAATTGAGTCGGCGAATACAACCCAATTCAACTAACAATCCGTCGGCTTGCTTGATATCACCCTTGCATCGCTTCCTCGGTATTTCCAATACATTGTTTAAATAATCATTAAGTTTAAATAGTTTAAGGGCACGTACCGAAACAGAACGAATTAGGGGATGAAGGCAACGATGGTGATGACCAAGGGTCGAATCTTTAATCGCAGTGAAGGAAAAATAATTAAAAATTATATAGTAAATATTTTATTATTAGCAATCATATTCACCTGTTTTTCCGCCATTGCTACTATGAATGGTACTTGTATTGAAGATAAATTAATTAATATATCAAGGCCAGAAACTCCGGATGGTCCTCTTCATACAAACCTCTTGATTAATTTGAACCCTCAAACATTAGCGCTTGGAGCTCCTACTACCACTCTATCTAATGTTAAGATTTTGATCGTAACAAGTGGTCATGGGCCTCTTACTGGTATTTCCCCACAAGCAGAAAAAGATTATTGGCAGAGCATTTTGCAAAAGATGGGTTATACTAATATCAATTGGTTTGATGGAGTCCCCTCTTTTGACCTACTAAACCAACACGACCTGGTGATCTATGATGCGGGTGGCTACTGGTACCCATTAAGTTCCGAAGTAGAACCTCTATGGAATTACCATTTTACGGGAAAGCCATTGATTATAATTGCACCTGACATTAATTATGACTGGAATAACATAAAGGGCACAACTAAACCAACGTTTTGCGAGTCAGTCGCACACATAAAAGGCGTTTTGGGTATAATGCCAGAAGTAGACTTTGAGGTCATAGCAAATACTGGACATGAAATCGTGACTTCAGTGCCTACTAACGTAAAAATACCTATTCCTGCTCAAACTAGCTACCCCGATTGCTTTGAGCCAGAAAATGGTGGAGTAGGTGTTCTAACTCAGGGATACATCAGCAAAACCGAATGGGGGAAAGGCTCTAGTAGCGGTTTGCCTAGCAATGCCGCCTATGACCCACAAGGCTCCTTATTCTCGGTAGTGGCTTATCCTGGTTCAGAATCTGAGGGTAGAACAGTGCTATTTGGGTTCCCTCCAACTGCTATTACATCAAGCGAAATATTGGACAAATTTGCTGAGGGAACGATAAATTTCGCTCTCGGGAACAACAAGCCAAATTTGAAACTGAACGCCTACATAGAAGATGCCTTCAGTCCTGAAGGAGTCCCCCCCATTGTGAACAAAGCTCCGGGAGATAAAATCGATATAGTTGCGGCTATAACTCCTAACGAGGATCTTAACAAGGTGACTCTGGCGATAACTGCGCCTTCAGAGCTGGGAAGTCCTGAGAAAGTATTTACAAAAGAGAAATTTTCATCACAAGATGTGAATTATCTCCCGAATCCCGGCCTTTCTGTTGAATTGACGAATCTCAAGGCAAATAAGGACTTGCAAGTGGTGTGGAGGTTCAACATAGCCAACAACGCCAACCAGGGAGAGAAGACCATAAGTATAGCCGCCAATGTAATTGGCAAGAACATACCTGTCTCAAAGACGGCTAGCTTCAGAGTTGTAAACAATATTGGTGCCATTATTATTACCAATAGGCATCTGCTATACGATCCAATAAAATATCATGAAACAGATGTCAATGATCTCTTAACTAATCTGTACGATGTAGCCGCTGGGAAGGATAGTCAAGTTGCTTGTATTGTTTATTATGTTGACCATTATGACCCAACACTCGAGAACTGGAATCAGGTTATAAGCGATTCAGACTATAATTCAGGAGAAGCTGCGGTCAATGTAGTCGCAAATAAAATCCGTGACCTAACAAAGGGATGGTTAAATAAGTTAGCTCCTAATACAGTAGATAACCCGTATCCGTACATTGTGATCGTCGGTGGTGACGATGTAATACCATTTTATCGAACCTTTTCCGAATATGCAAATGATGAGAAGGATGCGTATTCGTCCTACCCCACTCAGCCTTTTGCAACTATTAACCATAATTATTTCCTGACAGATACACCGTACGCAGACGTGAAGAATAACGATTGGGGCGACGGCAAAGTTGAGGCTGCGATAGGAAGAATCACCGGTGCTTCTGCAAAGGATATGGAGGTCTTCATGCAGAATGCCATAATCGGCCCTCAAAGTAGCAGCAACATGGTTGTTGTCTCAGATCATAGAAATGAGGGATCTTTGATTGCCGCTACAGGGGAAATTGCAGGGGCCAACATATTAAATGATATTGAGCAGCCAAAGACCATTATGGATGATGCGATTGATAAGAGTGGCATTGTTAAAGACACTGATGTGGAAAATGCCATGAATAAAGGGTTTGAATTAATGTGGCATGCTTCTCATGGAAGTTATGACAAGCTTTATTTTAACAGCTATGATCTCTCAGCCAAGTACTTCCTAGATACTAGTGAGATTAATTCGAATGCCTTTGTCAAAGATATAAATATATATCATCCATTTATCTCGACCGCAGGGTGCCATTCTGGTTTGTTAGGTGCCTATTTGTCGCCTCAAACGAGCTCAACATACGGTGCAACCGATAATTTGGTTTGGGCCTTTGTAAATCGCGGCATCAGTGGATATCTGGGGTCTTCCGCCTATGTATATTGTGCTCCAGGAGGAACTTTGGGAACACTTTTCTATAATGCACTGTTATTGGAGCACGTAACTATAGGTAACGCATTTAAAGATATACTCGTCAACTTCGATCCAAATTCGGCTACTGAACAGAAAACTGTTAGGCAATTTATACTATATGGATTGCCCTGGATGTCTGTGAACCTTCCGCAGAATAACCAAAAGCAATTATTCAATAGTGCAAGTGTTCAAAATCAAACCGTAATACGAAGTATAAAATCCAGCAGCACGAATGCCAGCAATACATATAGCGGGACAATTGACATAGATATAACGGGATGGACTTTTGACACTGTAGAATCATTTGAAGTGCCAGTCCTAAGTGGGAACTTTGATGGTGTGAAATACACGGACAATAAATATGAACCGTCAATACCATACATTAAAAAAGAGATTTACTTGCCACTAGGATGCACTGTCAGTAATGTAGATGTTACACTATCCACACAAACCGCTTTGGGAAAGCATAATGTTCCAAGTAACCTTAATGATCCACAGTCCAGCAAAATATATACATCTAAAACAGCTGTCTCTGGCTCATACCCATTATGGGCGTCGAACTATAAGACAAACTTTATTGATGGGAGAAATATACTAAATATCTATATATCTCCTCTGAAGTTCAATATAGACACTAAGGATGTCACTTTGTATAAGCAAGTGCATATTTTCATCACTTATCAGACTACAAATACTGCTGTAATGCAAGAAACATTAAGTGCAGAACCAGAATATACTACCGGACAAACCATAACTACTACTCAGACAATAGGGAATATTGGTACAAGTGTCTTAACCGGTCTTCAGTTAAATCTAAACGCTAAAGATATATATGGCAATACAGTGGCTTCGACCAGTAGCCAGACTTTCAATGTTGCTCCTGGTAGCTCAACATCCTTAAACCTAGCGTTAGCTCAATCACTGCCCCAGGGAGCCTATACTATAGAAACTAATTTAGTACAAGGATCAAATATATTGGGAACTATGCATGAGAACGTACTTATCTCCAAAGGAGAAATCACTGACTTTTCCGCACCTGCTAAGGTAGAACCTGGAAAGGACACATATTTTGACATAACATTTAAGAATAATAAGCCATCACCAGTTCAGGCCAGCGGACATGTCTATATTTATGATCCTCATAATATGGAAATTGCCGATTTGCCTTCGTTGCCAATCACTGTCAATTCTGGGTCCGAAGGGCAAATTGAAATTGCATGGAATACCGCAGGTAAGGAACTTGGACATTATAAGGCAGCAGCATTTGTATCTACGGATGGAGAATCGTTTGGTCCAGAATACTGCGAATTCGATATACAGGTAATAGTTAACAAGCCTCCTACTGCGCCCAGCAAGCCTTCCGGGTCAGCTAAATGCGTTGCAGGATCATCTTACAGCTATTCCACATCAGCAAAAGATCCTGATAAAGATAATGTTAAGTATACATTTGACTGGGGTGATGGGACCAAATCAGAAACTGGTTTGGTCAAGTCGGGTACAAAATCGAGTGCAATGCATGCTTGGAGCACAGCAGGGACTTATCTGGTCAAAGCCATGGCCACGGACAGCAAGGGAGCCACTTCAGGATATTCAAGCTCATTGACTGTCACCGTCAATCCAAACAAGCCACCAAATGCTCCTGGCAAGCCTTCTGGATCCGCAAAAGGCTACGTAGGATCATCTTACAGCTATTCCACATCAGCAAAAGATCCTGATAAAGATAATGTTAAGTATACATTTGACTGGGGTGATGGGACCAAATCAGAAACTGGTTTGGTCAAGTCGGGTATAAAATCGAGTGCAACGCATTCTTGGAGCACAACAGGAACTTATCTGGTTAAAGCAAATGCAATGGATTTCAAGGGAGACGTATCTGGATATTCTGGCTCGTTATCCGTTACGATAAGTCCAAATAGCATTCCTGGCACGCCGTCTGTCCCGACAGGCACAGTTACGGGAAAGATCAAAAAATCCTACAGCTATACAACATCTGCAACTGATCCAGATGGAGATAAGTTGAAGTACACATTCAACTGGGGTGACGGGAAAACCTCCGTGACGCATTTAGTCAAATCAGGCACAAGCGCAAGCTCACCTCATGCGTGGAGCAAGGCAGGGACGTATCAGGTTAAAGTCATGGCCACAGATAGTAAAGGCGCACCCTCTATATCATGGTCGAGTCAGGTGGCTGTAACGATAACCTAAGATTGGTCATGGAGCTGGCTAGTCCCAGCTCCTTGAAGTGTGTATAACCTGTAATCCATCCACTCTTTTTTCGATACGCCTTAAACTGCAAGAGATTATTATAAGGACTCTTTCAGGCTCAAACTCCCTGGTGGTGCGCTCCAGCTTATACAGCGACTCTCTATTCTTACGGATGGCGGTTCTTCGATATCGGGCAGTTGTCGAAGATTCATTCCATAGTGTAATGGAATGTGGAGTTAGGCAGAATAGGATTTAGGTCTATTTGAACGAGTTGCACAAAATAGTACATACAACCTGCATTCTTACTAGCACCCATAAAGGCGCCGCGGGTATGGATGGAGCCGCGGGCCTGGCCAGCCATCAAGCCCCCGTCGCCCCGAGTCAATTTGCCTCTCCTCCTTATGGCTGGCGTTCTTGGAGGAACAAGGATAGGCTAGGCTATAAGCCTTTCTTTGGATGAATGAAGCCAGGAACTATCGGATCTCATGAATGTGTTTTCGAGGGATAAGAAGGAGGGAGGAGAAAGTCAATTGGATGTAGGAGGGAAAAATGGCCATCGACTTTCGCCAATATACTATACGTCAATTGCCGATATATAAGGCTTTCGCTTCAGGCAAGAAGAGATCACCTTCACACCAAAGAAACAGTCAGAAAACAGCACAATCGAAGTCTCGGGCAGGCCAGCGCCAAATCCACAGCGCCCTTTCAGGAGGAGCCGATCACCGAAGTGACGGCCTGACCCTGCCCGAAGCTCGAATATAAACCGGGCTTGAAGGCGGCAGTCGCGCTGGAATCTCACACAGCGTCCGAATTACCGGAACCTTTTTTCATGGGGCCTCGTGCCCGCCCTCTCGCCTTCGGCTTTCTGTTATGTGCCGCTTCATGCCCCGACCGTGTATTAGCGCGAGACCTCCAGGCATATTACTGCGCCAATTACGGCGCGCAACTTTCTCATCCCGAAGTTTCAGTCTCACAGGCTCTCAAATCCGAATGCACGCCACGACGACATGCATCTCCTGTACCAAGGAATCATAGCCCGCCAGCCTTAGAAGCCAGCAGCATGCTGCCCCACGAAGGAGCAAACATCTTATCCCCTGTCATCAGAGCATAATCGGATACGTTAAGCCCACGGCACGCCCGCCACCCAACATTGCATAAAGCGGCAAACTATCTATATAATCGTTATAGATATTAGTAGTTGACGGTCGAGAGCCGTTCGGCCTGGAAAATAGAAACGATATTTAAGTCCTCTGTGAGCCCTCCGTGCGCTTCTCTTGCTTTTGTGGTGGTAGTCAGTAACCATCTGTTTTAGCCAGTGGCTAAAGACTATTCCACTACATAGAATGGAAATAGCGAGGAGCTTGGAATTCCTATTGGGTTGATGTGGCCAATCCTGGGCTATTGGCTTCGATGAGACGGGTACCTTCTGATTGCGCATTTTCATGGAGCATAGAATCAACGTAGTCTGCAAGCACACTATTCATCGCATCGGTGCCGTTTTTGTCATCTAATACAGCATATGCTAAGAAGGTCAATGCGATAAATCTTTTCGATTCAGTGTTTACCCTATATACTGGGTGCTGGCTATCAGTTTCATCCTTCGTCAGCAAATCCAATGAGGTCAGGGTCTTTAAGGACGCTCTAACGGTTGGCGCAGATTCTTTGGTCAGCTTCTCCAAATCAATCGGCCGGTATTCTAAATCGGGATCTGCGATCATTTGTTCAAGTACTTTTATCAGATTGGAGTCTCCAAACAATCCGCCATATGGTAATCTTCGCTCTCTTTCCAAGTTTTCATCTTTAGTCATTTTTTAACCTCGTTCTGGCGGTGGTCTGATACAACTCTCATCGCGTAAATATAAGTCTTCTCATGAATAGAAATTATTATTTCTTTTCAATACTTCTTAGGAATCTGCGTGCCATGATGCCATCTTTGGACTTTGTATTATTCCTATTATGAAGATCCCATTTGTCTAAACAGTCCGAAAGATCAGCCTCTTGACCCTGCTTAGAAAGCCATGCTAAAAATGCAGCCCCCGCTCGGTATGGATTGGGAGGCTCCAACTTTGGCGGTCTTTTTGGGTCAAATGGTATCATCGTTGTTGATTAGGTCATTAAGTTAAATGCTTTTTCGTGAGCGACTTATTTAAATTGCCGGATCACTGATTCATTCCGGTCAAAGACAGAATTATTGAATTTGCCCAACGAAAGAAGGTCTATAAATGAGGATAAAGAAGCCATGCCAATGGAGCATTAGCTGATGAGATTAAGAGTCGTCCTTGTGGAGCCCCTCTACGAGGGCAATGTTGGCTCCGTGGCCAGAGCCATGAAGAACTTCGGCTTTCGTGAGCTGGTTCTTGTCAACCCCTGCAAGATCGAGGACTATGCATCAGCCATGGCTTCGCACGCCAGGGACGTTCTGCAGATGGCCCGCTCTTTCGCCAGCCTGCCCGAGGCCCTGGCGGGCGCCAACCTGGTGGTGGGCACCACGGGAAAGAGGCTGGATGAGGCACAGCACCACCTGCGTCTGCACCTGCGTGTGCCCTGCTTCACCCCCAGGGATCTAGCGGAAAAGCTGAAAGGAAAAGAGGGAACCGTGGCCCTGCTCCTGGGCAGAGAGGACTGCGGCCTGAATTCTCAGGAGCTGGCTCTTTGCGATATGCTGGTCTCCATTCCGACGAGCAGCGAGTATCCGGTCATGAACCTCTCTCACTCTGCGGCTGTTCTCTTCTACGAGCTGTCCCAAACCGAAGATGCGGAGGAGGGCAAAGTGGAGATGGCCAGCGGCGAGAGTCTGGCTCTGCTGCAAGAAAAGACCGGATCGCTTCTCGCGGAAGTCAGCTATCCCCTGCACAAAGTTGATTTTACCCTGCTCATGCTGCGGCGCATCCTGGGCAGGGCGGAGCTGACCCAAAGAGAAGCGCGCACTCTGCTGGGTCTGATAAAGAGAATTCGCTGGAAGATCGGCAGAGAAAGGGATGAAGAACCCGACCTACGGGAAGAAAATGAGATGTTAGAGGAAAGCTCCTCCTAGTCCTGCCTCTTCGCCCTCTTGAAAGCGTCCTCCACAGCATCGCGGATGATATAGCCGCCCTTGTGGAGCACGGTGTCGCCCAGCTCCGTATCCCGCTCCATCGATCCCGTGCAGGGATAGGCATGATGCGCCTCGGAGATTCTCTCCCGGATATCGGGCTGATCCGGCTCCAGTCCCAGCAGGCGCTTGGCCACAAACCAGGTGGAGCCACAGGGCGCGCTGCGCACTACATTGGCTGCCAGGATGTGATCCTTACCTGCCCGGCTGCTCTGCACCGTCACATCGATTACCGGATCGCCGATGCCTGCTTCCGTCAGAAAGGCATAGATATTCGGCTTGGCAGGATCAGGACGAAGGGCGCAAAAAGGCTTGGCAAAGGCTGCCTCCATGCCCAGCTCCGCTGCCTTCTCCTCCAATTGCTTTCTCTGGCCCAAGGGAAGATCGCGCGGCGACTCCGAGCCTCCCACAATGCCCTTCACCCCCGCTTCCTTGAGCTTGGGGAGAAGGCCGAAGAGAATGTCGGGATGAACATTGATGACCAGGGCGATGTCCGCGTTAGGGATATTCTGGGGCAGGAGCGGCTCCACATCATCAATGAAGTCGCCTAAGGATGCCGGATCAGGCATCTGTACCAGGGATACGATGTTTTGGGCATAACCAGGCCGGACATTGCGGCACTGGGTGCAGGCATCGGCACAGGAGATGCAGAAGCCCGAATAGTTGATGAGGTTGCCCACCACCCTCTCGCCAAAATCTCCATTGTAGAATACTATCAGTTTCAAGCCTTCATCACCCCATCAATAAAAGCGGACATCAAGGTATTTAGACCTGAGCGTTTCTGCAAAGATACCATTGCAGGCAAGCGGCTGGCAAATAGTGCGCCAATAGCTAACTTTTTGAAAAAAGAAAAGAGAATGAAATCAAAGCATTTCAGGCCGCCAATGCCGGGCCGGCAGAGGTTAGGCGGTGCGCCGCATAGAGTATGGCCGCAAAGCCCAGGCTCATACAGATCAATGAGACCAGACCGCCCACTAGGGGTAGCAATGAGAGCACATTGATGATAACAAATCCAATTATGAAGTAGATCAGATCTCCTTGCTTGATCTTGGCCCGCTCTCCGATCCATTTGCCCAGACTGAAGGAGACAAAGGTTCCACTCAACATAAGGGCTGCGAATATGAGCAAAGCTGATATCGCGGCTATGGGCAGGCCCACTACCGTTGCCGCTACCAGCAGCAAAGCAATAAATGAGGCGATGATCATAACAAATCCAAGCAATGTCTTGAGGAGAGGCGAACTTCTTACCTCACCATCCACTGCCTGGAAGATGCCGGGCACAGACTTAACCAGAATCAGCCCCAAGATGAAGTAACCCAGCATGGCCAGCAAGCTGAAGATGTTAAAGCCCGTATCATAATCTTCTCTCTTCGGAGACGAATCTTCTGCCTTGTAGAATTTTACCAATCCAGCCGAGCCGGTATTATTGAATTGGTTGGCACTTACCGTGATAGTGCCATTGATCCGTCCGGCATTAACCACCTGGCCGCCGCCGATGAGAGCATCTCTTCCCACCATCTTGCCGGGAAGGATATTCACCTGACCGGCTGCGGCGATCAGATTGGTGCCAATGTTGCCGCCCAGGTTAACATTTCCTCCCGCGGCTACTACTTTCCCCCCCACATCAGCATTGACATAGACCTGCCCACCGGCGGCGATGACATCCCCCTTCACCGGGGCATTGATGTTCACCGTCCCGCCTGCGACTATTGCCGAATCCACCGGGGCATTGATGCTCACCATGTTGCCGGCTGCGATAATATCGTCGGCCACTGCCGAGTCAATGGAGACTGTATCTCCGGAAAACGCCTGCAATGCCTGCCCTGCTGAGCAGAGCATAGCAAGGGTCATCAAAACGAGAATTGATTTAATATACCTCATCCCATTCACCGAGATTTAATTGCTTCTTCTCCAATAAATAACCCATGTATGCGATCTATTGCAGTGAGAAAAGATTTATCATATTGTGAGCGAAAAGGCTTGAAGAACAATTTTAGGAGAGGCATGGTTTGAAGATCGCAGTGGACATTGATGGAGTTCTGGCTGATCAAGTCAGTGCGGTTCTGTTGGAAATTGAAAAGACTTATGGACGCAAGTACTGCAAGAGCGATATCAATCGTGCCCATTGGAGCTTTGAAGGAATAGAGATATGGACGGAGATCGGCCGGTTGCTGGCCGACCCGGAATATGTTATGAGAGTCCCGCTGATCGAAGGATCGCAAAAAGCTATAAAGCAGCTTTGCAAGCGGGATGTAATCGTGGTGACGGCCAGAAGGCCCAACACCGAAGAGGCCACAAGAAGATGGCTCAGCGAGCATTTTCCCTGCCTGACGCAATACTATCATGCCAGGACCGGCACCAAGCACAATATACCATCCGATGTGCTGATCGATGACCTGGATATGAACATCGTGGAATTCGTAAGAAGCAATCCCGATCGCCGAGGGATTCTCTTCCTGCATCCCTGGAGCCTGAATGGCACTGATATCGAAGACTATGCAGATCAAGTATACTACTGCCCGCAGTGGCATAGTGTAATGAAAGCAATTGATGCCATCGCAGGCGATAAAAATTGAAAAAAATACCAGAGCTGCTTGCTCCCGCCGGATCGCCGCAGGCCCTGGCCGCAGCCATTGCCGCAGGAGCCGATGCCGTTTACCTGAGCGGCAAGAGATTTGGGGCAAGAAAATTCGCTGCAAACTTCGATGAGAGCGCCTTGGCCAAGGCCATCGACTACGCCCACCTGGCGGACGTAAAAGTCTATGTGACGGTCAACACTCTCATCAGAGAAAATGAGCTTTCCGACGTCGCTGATTTTCTTCTCAGGCTCTATGAAATGGGCGCAGATGCTGTGCTCTTGCAGGACCTGGGAGCATCTCTTTTGGCCGGCCAAATAGTGCCTGAGCTGGAGAAACACGCCTCCACTCAGATGACCATCCATAACAAAGAAGGAGCAATCTTTGTGGCCCGCGCCGGATTCAAGAGAGTGGTTCTGGCCAGAGAAGTGAGCCTGGATGAGATAAAAGAGATGGATAAAGAGATGAGGCAAGAATCGAGAAAGCAGACAAAGTTGCCGCCAATCGGACTGGAGATTTTCGTGCACGGAGCTCTCTGCTACTCTTATTCCGGACAGTGCCTTCTCTCCTCGGCCATTGGGGGACGCAGCGGCAACCGGGGGATGTGCGCTCAGCCCTGCAGAAAGCCCTACGTGCTGCTCAGAGGGGAAAAAGATAGATACGGTCGACCGGCCGGCCTGGCTGCTGCGGCGCAAAGAGAGCGCTTTCTCATCTCCACCCGCGACCTTTGCGTCTACAGGCATCTGGACAGGATTGCCCGCTCGCCGGTAGAGTCCCTGAAGATTGAAGGAAGGATGAAGTCCGCACAGTATGTGGCGGTGGTAACCAGTATCTACAAAAGAGCCCTGCAGGCCATCGCAAGAGGAAAGTGGTCGCCATCTCCTGAGGATGAAAAGGATCTGGCACTATCCTTCAACCGCGACTTCACAGAGGGCCACCTGCTGGGAACTAGGGATGTCATGGGCCGGGAGATGTCGGACAACCGGGGAGTTCTCATCGGCAGCGTGGCCTCCTTTGATGTGCAAAGAAGCGAGGCGGCGGTTAGGCTCACCGGGACGCTCTGCCCGGAGAAGGGCGACGGCCTGGTCTTTCAGTCTCCGGGACAGGAGACTGGCCTGGTAGTGCAAAAAGTGGTTCTAAAGGATGGTCTGTTGCGGCTGATGACGCCGGAAAGGGTGCGCCCTGGAGCAAAAGTCTATCTGACGGGCAGCAGCGACCTGGCTAAAAAAGCGCAGGAGATCATCGCCTCCGCCAAGATACAGATCCCACTGGACCTTATCCTCACCTGGCAGGATGAAACGCCTCTTCTGCAGGCCAGGCTGCCGGACGGAAGCACTGTCCAGGTCAAAGCTTCTTTTAAAATGGAGAAGGCTAAAAATCAGCCCACCTCCCGGCAGCAGATTGAATCGCAGATGCTGCGAACTGGCAAAACGCCTTTTGTCGTCTGCAAGATAAACATGGACTACGCAGGAGATCTCTTCGCACCCTTAGGTGCCTTGAACCAATTGCGGCGCGATCTCCTGGATAAGGTACAAGAGACGCTTCTAGAAGAGAGACGCCCCACCAAGGAGAAAGTTGCGAGGGCGCGAGATATGCGAAAGGAGATGGGCCTTTCAGCTCCTGGCTCAGCCAGCGTCGCTACACCCGGCTCTTTGGCAGGCCGCAGGCCATCGCTGGCGGTTTATGCCGACAGCCTGGAAACTGTAAGGGGCGCGGTAGAGGGCGGATGCCAGCGGGTTTACTTCGAGCCGGTTTTAGGATGGAATGTAAAAGATCGGGCCGCAAAGGCCGCGAAGCTGATTGATGAGGCGGCGGCTATCTGCGGAAATGTTCCCATCATCTGGAAGTGGCCGAAGATCACACATGCTGATTTCTTAAAATTTGCCGGCCCTCTGCTGGCCAAGGAAAAGATCGACGCGGTTATGGTGGAGAATGTGGGCGGCGTGCAGGCAGCGATTGACGCCAGGCCCGATGTTCATCTCTTGGGGGCCGGCGGCCTTAACGTCTGCAATCATCTGACTGTGCAAGCGCTCGCTCCGCCCCTGGAGCTTCTCACCTTATCCCCGGAGCTATCTTTCCGGCAACTGGCCGGCACTGTTGCTGCCGTGAACCTTCATTCCAACGTAGTAAAGATGGAGCTGATAGTGCAGGGTAGCCTTGAGGTTATGGTGGCCGAGGACTGCATGCCCCTTCCTGGCAAAGCAGTATATGATTCAAAAGAATTCTGGGGGCTGCAGGACATGAGACGCATCTTTCCCCTGCGCCTGGATGATGATCATAGGACGCACATCTTTAACTCCGCCGAGACCTGCCTGCTGGACCAGATGCCCGAGATCTTCGCCATCGGCCTGGATGGTGTGGCCCTGGATGCGCGGGGCAGGACGCGAGAATATGCCAGCGAGATGACGGTGGCTTACCGAAGAGCCATCGATCTGACCGAGAAGGGAAGCGAGGCTTTACGCAGAGATCTGGAAATCCTCAAGGAGGCCATCCGGCCCCTGACTCTGGGAGGCATAACCCACGGCCATTTCCAGAAGGGGCTGAAGGACGAGATCAGCTAGGGCATTTCCTTCCCGGAGATAAAGCAGCAATAACCATAGCTTATCGGCCCAAGCTTGGTGGTCTCGCAGGGAAACTGCGGGCACTGGAAGCACAGAGCCACGCCTTTTCGAAAAGCACAGGTGGCAACCATGCACATCCTGTTCTCCTGGGCAATGCAGCCCACCTCGCCATGAGGACATTTGCCAGAGGACATGCGTGGACAGGCCTGACAGGCGATGCCGCATACGCCGATTTTCATTGGAAAAGACGGATCAGGGGGCATAATCAACTACTATCCGGCTCTCACATACTCTGCCGACAAAGCCTGCCACCAGGACGTGCTCGGGGTGTTTCTGATAGCTGAAAAGAGCTTCTTTGCTCTCAAACTCAGAAACCAGGACCATATCGTAAGCCACGCTAGCCTCGATGAAGTTGATACCCACCTCGAAGAACTTTATCTCCTTGATTTGGGCAGGCAGAGCCTCCAACTTTTCTCGCAGCGCCTTGATATTTGCCGCCCTGTCGCCGCCCTCTGCCCATTCCTTGAGCTTGAACATAACGATATGCTTGAGCACTCCTAAAACCTCTGGCGACTATTCCTGCCCCAAGTTTATAATGGTTTTGTATAAGGAATAAGGAGGGAGGCAAAAGTCAGCCTGGTGTAGGAGGGAAAAATGGACAGTCGACTTTCGCCAGTACACTATACGTCAATCGTCGTATTTAAGGCTTTCTATTGTGATTATGGTACATACTTCCACAGTCTATTCGCCCTCGCAACGGCATATAACAAGAGAAATAATAACAATAGCTTCGGCTTTGATCAATTGTGCAGCAGTCTGAAACAACCAATGCATAAATTATTGCCCACTTCTCCTTTTCTGCCGCATAGCCCGGTTATCCTTATCTCAACATCACCCGGCTGAGTGTCACCAGAAAGAGGGCCATAAGCAGCCACCCAAGCAGCGTCTCTATCACCGTCAGCACCTCGTAGCCCTCAATTATGCTAAAATTCTGGGGGGTCTTTCCTAAAA
>JAQTYS010000036.1 GCA_028688175.1 Methanothrix sp.
TAGATATACTCGATGGATGGAAATACCGATCCCTCATCAGGCTTGACATTTTTTCTATTGACGGATATGGCGGCCTTGGAGAAGCAATCAATTCAACAAAGAGAATCGCTATATGCTATTTTACATCTCTGTCCCTAACTATCTTAACTTTCTCAATACCATTATTTATTCTCTTCTATGAATTGGATTCTCCATATGAAGGTAAAGCAAAATTATTAATGGAAGTATCATATTTATTACAAATATTTTTATATGTAATATTACTAATATTAGGAGTTTATTATATAGGATCGACTTATCTAAGAATTAGTAATATATTTAATAGATATTTATTAGATGAGAGCTTCATAAATAATAAGATATGCAATGAAAAGCGGAATAAGCTTCGATCGATGCTCTCAGAACATAGTGAGGCGATCAATAGCGAGGTGATTGATAAGTTGCGCACCGATCTTGAGATTATTTTCGAAGATAGGGAGAATCTCATTAAAAGCACAAAAAGAGGCTATAACCTATCTGCGATTCTCGCAATTGCAGGATCTTTCTTAAGCTCGTTAGTCATTCCAATCCTCACAATGGTACAACTGATCCAGAATATACTAGACAAAGGAAGATGATCTATTCTCAATGGGTGACGCTTAAGTCTTGGAAGTCTTTCGCGCAAAGCTTGTTTTGAGGAAACCTTAATAATAGCCTAGACCCAAGATGATGAGATACAATTTACCCAGTCGAATATCAATTGCCAATAAATCAATATTCATGATCGGTGGAGTTTCTAATGACTATCAAGGAAAAAGAGATCAAGAGAGCTGTAAAAGAAGGCTATGCTCGGATTGCAAAGCAAGCTACATCATATTATTCGTCCCGGAGCTGCTGCGGCTGCAGCGACATCCCGGAAGCAGTAAGCAAGCGGATGGGCTATTCTGATGAAGAGATCTCAGCTGCCCCCCCGGAATCGAACATGGGGCTAGGTTGCGGAAATCCCGTTGCTCTGGCATCTTTGAAAGAGGGAGAGATAGTTTTAGACATGGGCGCGGGAGGCGGATTTGATTGCTTTCTGGCCTCCTCTCGGGTCGGTCCATCAGGAAAAATCATAGGGGTGGATATCACCTCTGAGATGGTAGATCGGGCCAGGGCCAACGCCCGCAAAGGCGGATATACCAATATTGATTTTCGGCAAGGGGACCTCGAGAATATGCCGGTGGCAGACAGATATGTGGACGTAGTCATCTCCAATTGCGCCATCAATCTCATCCCCAACAAGAATATGGCCTTCAGAGAGGCTTTTCGGGTGCTCAAGCCCGGCGGAAGGTTAGCGGTTTCTGATGTTGTATTGACCAAAGAGCTACCGGAGTTTGTGAAGAGTTCCAGCAAAGCCTACATCGGCTGCCTGGCCGGAGCCATCATGAAGGACGAATATCTGAATATCATCAAAGGCGTGGGCTTTTCTGAGGTAAATGTGGTAGCCGAGTCAAACTTTCCTGTGGAATCACTCCTCTGCGAGACCGCCGGACCGGCAGTAATTGAGATGCCAAGTATTTCCGCAGAGCAGCAGAAGGAAGTTGCCGATTCTGTTTTAAGCATAAAGGTCAGTGCACATAAGCCCAAGTAGATGATTCTGATGAAGGTCGGTTTACCATTTTTTCTGGCAATTATCATTGCTGGAGCAGTATCTATCCCGTTTGCGCAGGCAGGCTGCTCAGTGGGAGGATGTGGAAGTGGCAGCGACTCCTGGCTGGAATCGGCTCAATCTTTCATGAACTCTGATGTCCCTCTTGTGGGCGTCGCCGGAACACAGAGCACAAACAGCATCAGCACGGGAAGCTTCCAGGCCGGCCAGCCTGCGGGCGTTGCTAAATCCATGAGCGTCAACAGCACATCTACAAGCACTGTTCCAAGCATAAGCGGGGCATATGTAGCGACCGGCAGCCGGGCCGCATCATTTCCGGCACCTGGAATGCTAAAATCCCTGGATGCCATATCTGAAAAAGATGTGGTGCTGGACGTATCAGGCAGTAGATCCCCGGGCCAGGCTCATATCAGAGGCAGCATTAATTTACCTGCCAAGGACTTTTTCTATGAGAATGGAACGCTTCGTAGTGCCGCGGATCAGGCCGCGATTCTAGGCAAGGCGGGCATCTCCCAGGAAGATGCATTGATGGTCTACTCAGATTCATTTGGCTCGGGAGAAGCAACCGCAGTCCTATTCGCGCTACGCCGCCTGGGGCATGACAATGTCAGGGCTCTGGATGGTGGACTGGACAACTGGATTGCAGCGAGTCTGCCCATGGAGACAAAGGAGAATGTGCGCTCTCCAGTAAGCTATGCTCTGCTCCTCAGAGACGAGCTTTTGGCTGATTATGATTATATTAAGTCCGGCAAGGCCCAGATGGTAGATGCCAGGAGCTTTCAGGAATTTGGCAAATCCAGAATTTTAAATGCCACATTCATCAGCCCTGAAAATGTGCTGGAAGAAGGAAGGCTGAAGAACGGGACGGATCTGCGGGATACCTTTGCTCGATTGAACTCCAGCCGGACGGCGGTGGTCTACTCGGATGATATTTATGGGGCATCTGTGGTGTGGTTTGCCCTGCAACTCATGGGGTTTGATGCCAGGATTTACTCCTGGCAGGATTGGCAGGCCCGTGAGGCGAGGCCGATCTAAAATCCTTCTGTAGCGCAGCTGCAGCTCGGGCAAGAGCCGCAGCTACCACCATCCCCGGCGATCTCATCATCGCAGATCATCTCAATTCTGTCCAGCCCCCACTCCGGAGGCCGCCAACCGTCCTCGGTGTAAGATGTTGCTTCGCCTACTGTCACCGTGGCGCTGGCTTTCGCCATCCCCCCGCCTGAGCCGTCCAGGGCATGGACCTCTGCCAGGGCTGTGTTAACGAACCTGCCGTTTTGCGTTGCCTGGACACGGTATTCAATGAACCGGCTCTGGCCGGCAGGTATGGCTCCCGTCACCCAGACCAGCTCCTGTCCCTCCACCTGGGGCTCGGCAGAAGCATTGAGGAACTTCAGGCCAGCAGGCAGGCGATCTGTGACCTGGGCCGCCAGGCTCACATTGGCTCGGTTTTGCAGAAGGATGCGATACCAGATGGTCCTGCCGTCGGCGTCGTCCACGCGCGCCTGCTTTTCCAGGAGCAGATCCGGCTGGCAGCATCCCAGCCAGTCGAACTGGATGACGCTCATATTGCCGGCAGTTACCCACTCGTCATTATGCCCGCCAGAGGCGTAGACCAGATTGACCAGCTCATCCTGAGGGTCGGTTAAATTCAGCCTCAGGCTGATGGTCACGGACTGGCCGATGCCCAGATAGAGCAAAGACCAATTAGCATATCCGGGCTGCAGCCGGTTGGGCTTGAGCGAGGATGTGAGGTAATCGGTTCCTGCAGGGAAGATGTCCCAGACATAGACCGGGCCCAGGGCCGTGTTTCCGTCGTTGAGAACGTTGATGGTATAATCAGCTACAACGGTTCCGGGTACTAGCTTGCCTATCTTGTTCAGAGTGATATGAGGCCGGTCAAAGTGCGAGACTCCGCCCAGGTGGACCTTGCGCTGAATGGTGTATTCCCCGACGTATTCCTCATCCAGGTCCATCATACTCCTGTTGTCTGGTTCGGAGACTGCTCGGAAGCGCCCCTGGCCGCGATAGCTGAGGTTGCTGGAAAGGTCGTTTAGCCCTGAGGCCTTCGTCTCCTCTTTGATGTAATCTGCACTGCTGACCTCCTGGCCCAGGTAGCTCTTGCCCGAACTCTTTGACCAGATGCCCGACTTCCATTTGCCGTAGCCGTATTGCGGATTGGAGCTGACGGAGAGATCTTTGGCCAGGTAGCTCTCTGCGGTGCTCGCCTGCTCCTCGCTCTCGTAGCTTCCATTGCCGTGCTCATAGCTTCTCTGGCTCTTCTTGAGGCGCAGGTCGCTGGCAGCCTGGCCCAGTCCAGAAGCATTACGGATCAGGCGAACATTGCTGCCGTAGTCCTCAAGGCTCTGGTTGAAGCGGAAAGTTCCGGTATAGTCCTGAGAAGACTCGAAGATGGGGGCAGGCTTGACCGCTTGACCGTCTTTCTTGAGTACGCCCAGATGGACCTGGCCCTGCAAAGAGCCCTCAACCGAGAGGAGCGTCTCATTCTTGTCCACCAGAAGCTTCTGGTCCATCTCCAGGCTCTTAGCATAACGGATCTCCTGGCTGGTCGAGGCCTCTGTGGCCCGATTGCGGGTTTGGGTTGATGAGGCGATCTCGCTGCTGTAGTTTATCGACTTGCCGCCGGGAAGAAGGAAGCTGGTGGGCCGATAGACCGCCTTGAGCGAGCCCGCGGTACTTATGGAGCGGTTCTGCATCTTCAAGGCCGCGACCTCTTCGCTGCGGTAGTCACCGCTGCCGTGCTCCGTCTTGAGCAGGCTCGTCCCGTCGCTATCTCGCAGCTTGACGAAGTAGGATGTAGAGACGGGAGTGAACTCCTTGCAGGTCAGAGTAACGCTGTTTCTCAGGCCTTGGCTTTCCGTCTCTGTGGATAGGCGGCGGTAGCTGCTCACAAATCCGCTGCCTGAGACGGATGACTGGCTCAGGAAGCTCAGGTTAGTGGTGTTCTTGACCTGGAAGAGGACGTTGATGGTGCCCTTTTCGCGAGGTGCCAGATCGCCAATGCTCCAAACGTTATCCGTGTCCTGGTCGGGTGCAGGTGAAGCAGATAGGAAGATGAGATCGGAAGACGCCTGCTCAGTGATCGTAACTTGGGTTAAGGGGATGTTCACCAGGTTTTCGTAAGTGATGGTGTAACCGATGGTAGCTCCTGGCCAGACTTCCTTTAAGTCAGAGGTCTTGTTCAGGTAGATATGCTGAGAAGGCACATTCACAGTGACTGTGTCCTCGTCCTTGGCGACCTCTGCCTCGACTGTACTGCCTTCCACCTCGACTGTGCCTGTGAGAATCTGCGGCGCGTCCGACTGAACCTCCGAGTTTACGGTTATGGTGGTCGAAGGCGCTGAAGCATCTGTTGGGCTCGCAGATATGCTTTGCGAACTGGCCAGCTGGGCAGCCAAGAATGAGCTGAAGGCAAGGTCAGTCCAGGTGAGGTTGGTGCTGCCATCAAGGTTCTCGATTATGCTCTGAGGACTGGGGTTTGCGGATACAAACTTCAGGCCGTTGGGCAGAGTATACTGCACGCTCAAGCTATCGAGCAGGATATCGCCCACACGGTTGATGGTAATGGTAAAGATGAGACTCTCGCCTGGCAAGACCGTCTGGTGATCGGCGACTATCTCAACACTGAAAGCCTCCACCAGCTTACGGTTGCCAAAGTTGGCCTCAGTCGCAGGAACTTCCGATTGGTCCGCTGTTATCTTTACCTGGCCGCTGCTTGAGACTGCTGTGTAGATATCATCGGTGGGACAGGTCTGAGTCCAGCCATCCTGAGCCGTCTCCTCGACGGTGTAGCTGCCTGGCGCTACATCGGCAAAGTAATAGCCTCCATCCGCAGCGGTCTGTGTGCTGGCAAACACCGTACCATCTTTCTTGAGACTGATGGTCCATCCCGCGAGGCCAGGCTCACCGCTATCTCTGATACCGTTGCCGTTCTTATCCTCGAACTTTGTTCCGGCAAAGCCGGTTGCCTTGAAGTTGCCGAAATCGATATTCAGTGAATCTATTCCCGAGAGCAGGTTCAAGGAATATATGCCCGGAGAGGCAGGACAGGTCTGAAGCCAGCCGTCCTGGGCTTCCTCTTCGACGGTGTAGCTGCCGGGAACAATGTCTGCAAACGAATATGAGCCATTGGCGACAGTCATCGTGTTAGCGATCTCTGTACCCTCTTTTTTCAACACAATTTTCCAGCCGGGCAGGCCAGGCTCGCCCCTGTCTTTGACGCCGTTGCCGTTGATGTCCTCGAACTTCATTCCGAACAAACCAGTTTTTCGCCAGTTGCCGAAATCGACGTCTTTCGGACCGTCAAATCCTGAGATAAGAGTTATTGCATAGGTTCCAGAGGCAGGATAGGACTGCGTCCAGCCAGCTTGCGCTATCTCCTCGACGGTGTAACTACCAGCAACAACTCCTGCAAATGAATATGAGCCATCGGCAGCAGTCACTGTTTTAGCAATCTCGGTTGCGCCATTCATGAGCCTGATGGTCCAGTCCCCCAAACCGGGCTCGCCGTTATCTTTAACGCCATTGGCATTGCTGTCCTCGAATTTCATACCGGATAAACCGGTGGTCTTCCAGTTGCCGAAATCGAGGTCTATTGGTCCATCCACGCCTGAGTCCAGTGTTATTGAATGGATTCCGGGTGATGCCGGATAGGTCTGAAGCCATCCAGCTTGGGCTACCTCTTCGACGGTGTAGCTGCCCGTCACAATGCCGGCAAAAGAATAGATGCCATCAGAGGATGTCTGTGTGCTGGCAACCTCTGTTGCGCCATTCATGAGCCTGATGGTCCATCCCTCCAAACCGGGCTCGGCGCTATCCTTAGCGCCGTTTCCATTCAGATCCCCGAACTTCATGCCGGACAAACTGGTTGACCAGTAGTTGCCGAAATCGCGGTCTGTTGGTCCGGCCACTCCCGAGACCAGAGTCACTGAATACGTGCCGGTGGATGGATAGGACTGAGTCCAGCCGGGCTGGGCTGCCTCTTCAACTGTATAGCTGCCGGGTGCGATATCAACAAACGAATAGCTGCCATCGGCTCCCGTGACTGTGCTTGCGACCAGTGCGCCTTCTTTCATGAGCCTGATGGTCCAGCCAGAGAGTCCGGGCTCACCGCTGTCTTTAGCGCCATTGCCGTTGAGATCTTCGAACTTGGTCCCGGCAAAACCGGTTGGTCTGAAGTTGCCAAAATCAAGGCCGCTCCGGCCGGATTCTCCCGATGCCAGAGAAAAAGTATGCGTTCCAGAGAGAGGATACGACTGGGTCCAGCCTGCATGGGCAGCTTCTTCGACTGTGTAGCTGCCGGGCGCGATGCCTGTAAACGAATAGCTGCCATCGGCGGCGGTCACTGTGTTGGCAACCTCAGTTCCCTCTTTCGTGAGCCTGATGGTCCAGCCGGAGAGGCCAAGCTCGCCGCTATCTTTCGCTCCGTTGCCGTTGAAGTCCTCGAACTTCGTGCCGGAGATCTTCACAAGGTCGTTTCCGAAGAGATTTCCTCGGGAGGGCATGTTGGTCAGGGTTACGGTATGGTACTCCTGCTCAGGAACTGTACGCACCCAGCCGGATTTCTGGACCTCGTACACCAGGTAAGTTCCAGGCTGCAGATCCACAAACTCATAGACTCCTTCTTTGCCTGGCTCTGAGCTGGTGGTAGCGGTCTGCAGGAGGTTATCGCTGCTATCCTTGAGCTGAATTTCCCAGCCGGAGAGACCCGGCTCGCCATCATCCATTACGCCGTTGGCATTCTTGTCATGGAACTTCATGCCGGAGATGGCGAGCTGATTATTTCCGAAGAGATTTCCCCGGGAGGACGAATCAGTTAGGGTTATTGTGTAGTGATCCTCTGCGGGTGCCGTCCGAACCCAGCCGTTCTTGGATGCCTCATAGACCCGGTAGGTTCTCGGTGACAGGTCCGCAAACTCATAGACTCCCTCCTTGCCAGGCTCCGCGCTGGTAGTGGCGGTCTGCAAGAGATTATCGCTGCTATCTTTGAGCTGGATCTCCCAGCCGGAGAGACCCGGCTCGCCATCATCCTTTTTGCCGTTGGCATTCTTGTCATGGAATTTCATGCCGGAGATAGCGAGAGAGCCACGGTTGCCGAAGTCAATGTCAGTCGGTCCAGCTATTCCCGATACCAGGGTGATTGGATGCATTCCGGGCGTTGCTGGATAGGACTGAACCCAGCCGGATTGGGCAGCCTCTTCGACGGTGTAGCTGCCAGGAGCAATGTCGGTGAAAGAATAGCTGCCATCGGCTGCTGTTTGAGTGCTGGAGATCTCGGTTGCACCTTTCATGAGCTTAATGGTCCAGCCTGAGAGGCCGGGCTCGCCTGCATCCCTGGCACCATTTCTATCCAGGTCATTAAACTTCATTCCCGAGAAACCGGTCGCTCTCCAGTTGCCGAAATCAATGTCAGTCGGTCCGGCTGCCCCCGAGACCAGGTTAACCGTCTGGGTGCCTGGCGAGGCGGGATAGGACTGAGTCCAGCCAGCTTGCGCAGTTTCCTCTACAATGTAGCTGCCGGGCGCAATGCCGGTGAAAGAATAAGCACCGTCGGCCAATGTCAGGGCGCTGGCAACCACTGTTGCACCTTTCATAAGCCTGATGGTCCAGTCAGCCAGACCCGGCTCGCCCGCATCTTTGGCTCCATTGCCGTTGAGATCTTCGAACTTCTGGCCGGAAAAGCCGGTCGATTTCCAGTTGCCGAAATCGAGGTCCATCGGTCCGGCAACTCCCGAGGCCAGAGTGATTGCATGCGTGCCTGGCGAGGTGGGATAGGACTGCGTCCAGCCAGCCTGGGCTACCTCTTGCACGGTGTAGCTGCCGGGAGCAATGCCGCTGAAGGAATAGGCGCCGTCAGTGCCGGTCTGGGTGCTTCCAAGCTCGGTTGAACCGCTCATGAGCTTAATGGTCCAATCTTTGAGGCCCGGCTCGCCCGCATCTTTGGCCCCATTGCCGTTGAGATCTTCGAACTTCATACCGGAAAAACCGGTCGATTTCCAGTTGCCGAAATCAATGTCTGTCGGTCCGGCAACTCCCGAGACCAACGTGATGGCATGCGTGCCTGGCGAGGCTGGATAGGACTGCGTCCAGCCAGCCTGGGCTACCTCTTGCACGGTGTAGCTGCCGGGAGCAATGTCGGTGAAAGAATAGGCGCCATCGGCATCGGTCTGGGTGCTTGAAATCTCAGTTACACCGCTCATGAGCTTAATTGTCCAGCCCTCAAGGCCCGGCTCGCCTAAATCCTTGACCCCATTGCCGTTAAGATCTTCGAATTTCATTCCGGAAAAACCAGTAGCCCTGGCATTGCCGAAATTGATGTTAGTCGGGCCGGCAACTCCTGAGACCAGGTTTATCGTATGCGTGCCTGGCGAGGCGGGATAAGTCTGAGCCCAGCCAGCCTGCGAAGCCTCCTCTACGGTGTAGCTGCCGGGCGCAATATCGGTGAAGGAATAGGCGCCATCGGCATCGGTCTGGGTGCTTGCAATCTCGGTGCCGCCGCTCATGAGCTTAATTGTCCAGCCCTCAAGGCCCGGCTCGCCTGCATTCCTGGCACCATTGCCGTTGAGATCTTCGAATTTCATGCCCGAGAAACCAGTGGTGCGCCAGTTGCCGAAATTGATGTCCGTTGGTCCGGCGACTCCCGAGGCCAGAGTTACGGTTTGCGTGCCGGGCGTTGCGGGATAGGACTGCGTCCAACCGCTCTGAGCCACTTCTTCTACAATGTAGCTGCCGGGGGCAAGGCCGGTAAATGAATAAGCTCCGCCTGTGCCGGTCTGAATGCTGTCAATCTCGGTTGCGCCTTGCTTGAGTTTGATGGTCCAGCCGGACAGACCAGGCTCGCCCGCATCTTTGGCTCCATTGCCGTTGAGATCTTCGAACTTCTGGCCGGAAAAGCCGGTCGATTTCCAGTTGCCGAAATTGATGTCCGTCGGTCCGGCAACTCCCGAGGCCAGAGTTATTGTATGCGTGCCGGGCGTTGCGGGATAGGACCGGGTCCAGCCGCTCTGAGCCACTTCTTCTACAGTGTAGCTGCCGGGGGCAAGGCCGTTAAAGGAATAAGCACCGCCTGTGCCTGTCTGGATGCTGGCGATCTCAGTTGTGCCTTGCTTGAGTTTAATGGTCCAGCCAGAGATGCCCGTTTCACCTGCGTCCTTGGCACCGTTTCCGTTGCTATCCTCGAATTTCACGCCGGAAAAGCCGGTAGGCTGGTAATTGCCAAAGTCCCTATCTGTCGGTCCGGCAACTCCTGCGACCAGTGTTACTGCATGTGTGCCTGGCGAGGCGGGGTAGGACTGGGTCCAGCCGGACTGCAAAGTCTCCTCGACGGTGTAGCTGCCCGGCGCCAGGCCGGCAAAAGAATATGCGCCTCCGGCAGCGGTCTGAGTGCTGGCGATCTTAGTCCCGTCTTTCTTCAGATCAATGGTCCAGCTCGCCAGGCCCGGCTCGCCTGCATCCTTGGCTCTATCGCCATCAAGGTCGTGAAACTTCATGCCGGCAATGGACTGGCTGCCGCGGACTGTGAAGTCCTGATTGGTCTGATCTGAGGAGAGCGGCGAATAGCTGCGTATTCCGCTTGCAGGCAGAGTGTTCACCCATCCGGTCTGCAGGATGGACCTTACCTCGTAATTTCCAGCAGGAAGATTGCTGAATGAATAAGCGCCGCTCAGAGTTGTTGTCTGAGAGGTCTGTGTGCCATCTTTCCAAAGCTGCACCACCCAGCCGTTGGGCACGTAGCCTTCAAAATTATTCTTAGCCCCGTTGCCGTCCAGGTCGTAAATCACATGCCCGGAGATGGAATATACCCTGGTATCCTGGAAACTAACCGTCAGGCTGCCGCCGGCCTGCACTGAGGCCTTAGCCCAGGTATCGCCGGAAATGAAGGTGCTATGCCACGAGTTGCCATCGCTGCTGTATGTGACCTTGCTGGCGTCTGATGCCGTTATGCTGCTCACGATCCAGCCTGATGGCACCGTCTGATGGAATGCATAGTATCCTGCCGCTAAACTGCTGAATATCTTGGTGTTAGAATAGGTGTCATCGGCACCAGTAGCACCACTGTCGTCATCGAGAGTGAAGGTTCCCAGGTCGCCCAAGAAGGAGAAGTCTTGAGCGCTATTGGGAATGGCATCCAGGTTAACGGTCAGAGATCCCGATACCGATCCCACGTTCAATTTCTCTAATCCGTTGTCCGGACCAACGATGTATATATATCCTTCATAAAATTGAATTGCATAGGGGGATCCGGCATTATAGCAATCCTGCACAACAGTTGGGTTACTAAGATCCCTAACAGTTACACTGGGCGATGAGGACGGGGCAACGACATAAATCTTGCCTCCGAATACGTGAACATCGTAAGCGCCCGAAATGGAGAGCGGCGAATTAGCGACAGGATTTTCAGGGCTACTAATAGAGAATACATCAATAGTATTATCGGTTGCAAGGTAAATCTTGTCGTCGGTAACGCACAGTCCGCCTCCGCCTGAATTCATGGAGCCGCATGAAATAGTCTTGACAACGCTCGGTGAGTTGGGATTTGCCAGGCTCAGTACAACCAGGCAGCCATCAGTGGTCCCTCCTGCTGCACCCACATAGGCGTAACTGCCTGAAATGTAAATGCCGATGGCAAATAGATTCGAATCCCAGTTTGTGCACAATCCCAAATGGGCTCCATTTGCAGCATTGACTACCTCTACGCCCGACGATCCCTCTGTCATATAAGCGTTGCTTCCGGATACAGACACATCGTATGCTGGATTGGATACATCATAACTACTACCACTCGTTATTGGATTCACAGGCATAACGAATAGTTTTCCATTATCGGCTGTTGATGCTATATACCCGATCCCATTCAAGATGAAAATACCGTTGGGATTAGAGATAGATTCACTATCTGCTACGCTCATAGTGCAGGCGCCGCTGGCCGGAGCAGTCGCCGCCAGCAGAATAAGAAGCGCAGTAAAGAAGATCCCTGCGGATCTTGCCATCATCGGAGACATTTCGCATCCTCCTGGGCCTTTGATGGAATAATCGATTTGTTCAGCAAAATGTGGAATATGCACCCAGAAAAACCCTCCATTGAGAGTCTTCTTGGACCATGATAAATACAATTCATTAATTCAGCTCCTACCGACCTTGCCGCTTAACAATAATATTATCAATTATATTTTAGATATTTTCCCGCCGTCAAAGTCTCCCTGGATTGTAGGAAGCTTCTCCATGAGCAAATAGGCACCATCATCTTTCGCTATCGCAAATCCCAGTCGCTCGTAGAAGCGCACCGCTGCGCTCTGTTTGTAGACGTGCAGCCTGATTGAGTGCCCCTGTTCGGCCTCGGCCTTAATCAGTCTTTTCATTAATATGCTGCCGATCCCATGGTTCCTGTGATCGGGCAAAAGTGCGATCTCTGCCAGATGCAGTTCATCATTCCTCAGGACAAAGGTCATTCTGCCAATTGGCCCGCCGTCCTGAAGGACTATCAGGTGCTCCGCTTCCGGCATATTCACCTGGTAGTGCCCCTGCTGAGCGACAAATTGCAATTTCAATAAATTTTTTCTCTCCAATTCCCCAAGAAAAGCGAAGTCAGGCTCGCGAATGCTGCAAAAAATACTAAAAAAGAACGATTCATCCTCCTGGCATGCTGCGCGCAGAGCCAGCCTCGGACGTAGATCGCTCCACCAAGAGCCGTCCCAACTGTTTTCCAGACTGCTTTTCGCCCTTTCTTGCATTCATCCCCTGGTTGGAAAGATCCCTTCCACGGCTATTATGAAGTTCAATGCCATAGAAGGCTGGACATTCTGATGGGGTGAGGATCCGCCTGCAGAATCTATGGAAACGCAACTGCTGGCAAGATCTACCAGCGTCTGACCCGCCGACGGGACATATTCGTTCCTCGGGGCATCAGTGCTGGAAACCACTGCAACACCAGGTACATTTCCGCCTGGGGTTTCAGAGTCGCTTCTGTTGGCGCATTTTACCTGACCCGGGTGGCTGTGCACCGGAAGATTATCTGCGGCGAGCGCTACCGTCTCATATCCGCCTTTCTGCCCCAATTGATAACCTGTACCGTAGCCCAGAGGCACTCTTCCTCTGAAGTCCGGCAGAGCAAAGTTGTTTACGCCGTCTCCTCCATAGGTTTTACCTATTAAAGCAAAGAGGGCATCATTTCCAGATATAGGTAGAATCTGACCCTGGCACATCATCCAGCCCATGGGTGCATAGTTTCCTGCAAATATCTTTATCTCGCCTAAGAATGGGTCCATGTCACTTCCTCCAATTTATGATCGCGACGGATAAATTCCTACCACGCAGATTATGAAATTCGTGACGGAATAGGGCTGCATATTCTCGTGTGGCGCAGATGCACCGGCATTGCCGACGACCACAGACTGCCCGTCCATATTAGCCAGAGCACCTCCGGAAGGCTGGCTATATGCCTTGTTGCCGGCGGCAGTGCCTGGGACATTTCCTGCGGGTGAATCCCTGTTGCCCTGGCTGGCCCCTTTAAGTCTGGCGCTATGTGAATGTGCTGGCATCTGGTCAACAGTAAGTGCCACGCCGCTCGATCCTGCCGACTCGCCAATGATGTGGTTTTGTCCCTGACCCTGGCCGAAATGCATCGGCACCCGCCCGTTGAGATTGGGAAGAGCAAAGGTCGTCGTTCCATTGCCGCCATATGCTATACCCAGAATGCTGTAGAGCGCATTATATTGAGATATGGACAGGATCTGTCCATTGCACTCCATCCAGCCCTGCGGAGCAAATCCGCCTGCAAACATCCTAATCTCGCCAATAAATCCTTCTGACATAATTTCTCCATGGATATTTTAGTTATTAAATATTCATTGTAATTTTTTTGCCTGCGCTCTTCCCTTAATTCTAACTTCTTACAGGATAAATGCCATAAATAGCGATGATGAAGCTCAAAGTCAAGTATGGCTGCATATTGGAATGAGGCTGAGATCCGCCGGAATTTGACAGGGAGACAGATCCTTCGGCCATATTGGCCAGAGATGCGTCAGGTGTATTGTATATATTTGACCTGGCTATTTTGCCAAGGAGGTTATTTTGCGGCTGATTGGTGGTGCCTGCGTTTGCGGCCTTGACGGTGGCGGTATGATTGTGAGCCGGCATTTGATTCAAGGCTAAAGAGATATTTTCGCTTCCAACGACATCGCCCAGTGCATGGTTAGTGAGTTCTGGCCCTTGTCCGAAGTGAAGGGGAATCCTACCCTTGAGATTTGGCAGTGCGAAGGTAGTCTTCCCGTCGCCTCCGTATGTTGTGCCCAGAATGGAGAATAAAGCCGTGTTTTGAGCTATTTGCATAATCTGGCCGTCGCAAAATGCCCAGCCATAAGGAGCAAAATTGCCTGCAAACAATTTGATTTCGCCAATAAATGGATCTGACATAGAGTTGGTTTAGTTCGGATAGCTAATAAATATTTCCAGTGATCTCAGGAAGGCTTGCATAATTTCAAGGATAGGTGAATTGTAATAAAATCTTATTTTTTCTTTGAAATATTTTAATATAAATTAATCATCGATGCATCTTACTGATATTAGGATTATATCTGAATATTTCAGCCAATTATGGAACAATTACAAAAAGAATTTATACTAAAAAGGACATCATTACAGTATATCTAAATAAATTAAGTACAAGATCGGTCCTGTGGTAGAAATGTCAAAAAATTCAATTAACAATCTCTCCAACAGCTACTCAAACCTTCAGGAGAGAGCGCTTGATCTCATAGGTTCAAGAGGAGACGGTCTGTTTCAGTCGGAGCTGCGCCGTCTCATGTCCATTGACAGCAGCAAGTGCTCAAAGATTGTGTGCAAGATGCAAAGCAATGGCCTCATTTATCGCGAGAAGGTTCCCGCCAGCAGCACCTATCTGTTGAAGCTCACCCGGCCACCCCAGAATATCTCCTTTGACAAGCCTGCTCGCCGGGACATCGATAGCTACTTAACTGAGTTCTATCTGCTTTACCTGGTGCGCGGCATCTCAGGCTAAGAGGCCGCAGAGGGCTAGCTTACATTGAGAGCATACTGGGAGATATTGCGTCCTTTCAACTGCATGATGGCGGCAGCTGCGGCCATCATTGGTCTTGCCATCGCTAGGGGTCTGGACCCGTTGGCAGCAGCACTCATCTTCCTCACGGTCTTCCTGATTACGGGCGCGGGAAACGCCATTAACGATTACTACGATAGAGATATCGATGCCATAAATAGGCCAGGTCGGCCCATTCCCAGTGGGCGCATGAGCGCGCGAGCAGCTTTTTATTATTCTCTGGTCCTCTTTGCGGCAGGATGCCTTTTTGCGGGCCTGGTAAACCAGATATGTCTGACTGT
>JAQTYS010000037.1 GCA_028688175.1 Methanothrix sp.
AGTTAAGCAAAGTATATTTGGTTGAATTAGACGACTGCAATTTGATTTCAGAGGTTCCGAAAAAGTTAGAGATGCTTGATAAGAAAATGGAACTAAATTTATTCCCTAAAGTGCGGAGTTAAGGTTCAAACAATAGCGCCAGCTTCGGCCTCCCCGTTTCGCCTCAAATTCTCTCATGCGCTGCCTTCGAACGCGGGGCCGCTCGTGGACGGCTGGCCGCCCGTCCGGGCGCGCCTGCATGCGCGTGGGCCGTCACTGAGGGGCCGGGCCTGCCGGAGTGGCAGCGATCCGGTGGGCGTGAGTAAATGAGGTCCTACTTAATACTTAGGATTATCAGTAAAATGATCAACTTTTTTATCGCTGCTCCCATTTAGGAAGCGCTGATACAAAATTGCTTATTAGAAGTTTTAGCCACAAATTCGCAACGTTTGTAGGACAAAACCCGTCTAGAATGATTCCATTTACTTTAACTGGGTGCGCTGTTTAATTTAATATCTCTTTGGCATAATTAAGACCTTTACTGATAGATCACCATCCTGACGATTGAGATCTTTTTCAATTCCGCTTGGATTTGCAATTAATTCATCGGGATCGTAGACGAAACATATAAGTGTCTTGCAATAGGTATGTTTCTGATAACGTTCTATATCTATAATGAGTTGGTCTCCAAGTTCTTTTGAGCCAAGAGTATCTCTAGTTTTTTTGGTTTCAATGACTATCGATTCATTTCTCAATAGAAAATCCATCCTTGAACTCCCCCCAGCATAACTTGGAGTCCATTCTTCTGGCCTTATATCGTCGAAAAATAGTCTCAAAAGGCTATGCAACAAATCCTGAACGTCGTATTCGTCTTCAATCTTTAATGTTTGCCTATGATTATGACGCGAGACGAGTTGTTTTGCGGCTAAATGGAATCTTGTGCAAATGTGTTCGACATGCTTAATTGGATTCTGTAAATCGGAAATGGTGCCTAATTTCTTTTCCATTTCGGCCCAAGGAAAAGCTGAACCGCAATATTTGCAGTAATCAGGGATGGCTGTTTTGCTTAAGCCAGGGCAAAGAATGCCATTTATATAAGTCAATCTTGCACCTTGCAGTTCTTTATTGCATCTCTGACATAAATAAATTGTTTTTTCCCCACATATATTGCAATAATCTTTCCTATCATGTGGATGATTATGATAGTAGTCGGTTGTTAAGTGGCCATTTAGGCAAACCTGCAATGCATCATATCCCATAGATACCATATAACAGCCCTATCCATTCAAACAAGTATTCACAAGTGCACAAAACTATTGCGGACACCCACGCGATCAGGTCCTATCCCATCTTCTCCCTCACCGGCGCCAGTATCTCGTTCATGCTCTCTGCGCAGGCCTTCTTGAGATCCATGGGGTGCAGCGCCCCGCTTACGAAGTCCGCCTCCAGCGCCTCGTAATTCTGATAGGAGACATCCCCGCCGAACTTCTCCGGCCTCTTGATGGTCATCCCTTCCTCAATCCTGGGGAAGACGTGATACTTGCATATGGCCAGCACTGCATTATTCTCCACAATCTTGGCCGGGCAAAAGGCGCTCTTGATCTTCTTCTCTACGTCCTCAGCCGGCTCGTCCACAGCGATGTTGTTGCCCTTGGAAGAGGACATCTTCTCGCCGTTCAGACCGGGGATGAGGGGAGTGTGCATGCATACCGGAGCGGGCAGTCCCAGGCGGGGCAGCTCCTCGCGGGCCAGCATGTGAATCTTCCTCTGATCTATCCCGCCTACTGCCAGGTCGATATGCAGGTCGGCGATGTCGATGGCCTGCATGAGTGGGTAAATCATCTGGGAGACCATGGGGTTCTCGGCATTCCTGCTGACCTCGTCCATGCTCCTCCTGGCTCGGTTAAGAGTGGTATTCCTGGCCATCTGCAGGATCTTGAGCATATAATCCGGCTTGAGCTGATAGTCTGTGCCGTAAACAAACTGCGTCCTCTCCGGGTCCAGGCCCAGAGCCATGAAGCAGTCCCGGTTGTAGTCCGCAATTTTTCGTACCTCTTCTAGGGTGCCCTTCTCATTGAGGAAGGCATGCAGATCGGCCAGGAGGACAACGACGTCAAAGCCCGCCTTTTGCAGGTCCAGGAGCTTGTTGGCAGTGAGCATGTGGCCCAGATGCACCTTGCCGCTCGTCTCGTAGCCCACATAAGCGCGCGGCCTGCGGCTCTGCTCCAAAAGGCCTTTAAGTTCGTCTACCGTCACAATCTCTTCAGTATTCCTCATCACCAGCTCAAGCTTATCCAATGCACATTCACCACCCTCACAGAGGAATGGGGATGTATAATGCTTTTGGTTCGTAAGGAAAACAATTAATACTACCGATGTTGATGGGTTAGGCATGCAAAGGCGTAATTTTAGCCTGCCGCGCCCCGCCTTAAGCCGCGAGAAGAATCTGGTCCTGATACTGCTGGCCATTTTAACTGCCGTGATCCTCTGGAATACCTTCTGGTGGCTGATGCGCATTGTGCTCTTTGTTGTGATAGTCTATACGATTTATCAGATCCTAAAGCACTACGTCTGAAACATTGCATTAATGTTTGCAGAGATATTGGTGCTTCTTAGAGTCCGGCCAGAGTATTCTGGCCTCTTCCAGATCTTCTTTGGTATTCAGATTAAAGAAGCTGAGAAGATGCGGATCAAAGGGGCGCAGCAGATCTACATGAATCCGCCGGACACGCAGCTCTTGTAGCGGCGCATGAATTCTGCGCTCTTCTCTCTCCAGAGCCCTCTCGCAAGCGGAGAGCATCTTTTCCCGGCGGTAGACGCAGTGAAGCGGCTCGAAAAATCCGTTAGGCTGCACCGGGACTGCCGCATCATTGCCTTCCTCATCTTCATTGACCAGCTCGAAGAGTCGCTCGATTACCTGAGGATTTAAAAAAGGTAGATCACATCCCGTGGCGAAGGCAAAGTTTCCACGGGCTTTCTCCATCCCGGCAGAGAGGCCGGCCACCGGCCCAAATCCCGCCACGCGATCCCTGGTGAAGATGACTCCTGGCGCAGGCTGGAGAGCAAAATTAGTGATTATCTCTTGCAGGCGCTCGGCATGAGACTCATCCCGCGCCACTACTACTACTTCATCCACAACTAAGGAGAGCTTCTCTGCCGTCCAGCAGATCAGTGGCCTGTTCTCAAACTCCAGGAGCGCCTTTTCCGCTCCCAGGCGGCGGCCGTTACCGCCAGCCAGTATCACTGCGGAGCGCATAGCCTCCAGCCACTCTCTTTGCAGTCCTCCTCCAGAGCCTTTAGAAGGGCGGCTTTGGGATCGGACTGCTTGATCTCGCTATGCAGAACCGTGCACTCCCGGCTTACTGATGCCGAACTATTCCCCGCCTTTGCCAGAATGCTCTTGATTAGGGCCTCGTTCACCCTTCCACCCGCCCGGCTTACCTCGTCGTAGGCCAGCTTCTGGGTGAAGCGGTTTCCAAAGACAGTGCACCCTACGCCGTTCCAGGCTCTGATCCTCGCTTCGTCATTTGTGATGTCTACCTGCAGGCTGGATCCGGGTGCAAGGTAAATTCTCCGCCGCCTGCATAACTCAAGAGAGATCTCAGTTACCTCTCCCACCAGCAGATCCCCCCGCTTCCAGACCTTCTCCTTGCTATTGGTTATCTGCAAAACGACACCAATCTCACTGGCTCTGTCCAGGAGTTGCTGGTCATTTTTAATCAGTCCGGAGTAAAGCTCCTCTTCCAACTTGGGGCAGGAACCTAAAAAAGCGATGGCTCGCCTGTCGGCTCCAATTACGGCCTCCCGGCTGGCTGCCAGTGCAATTACCAGGGACATTTAAAATCATCTCTATTATTGTTCTCGTTGAAGCCTGGCACGACGATAGGAGATACCACTTTCTTAAACCTTCTGTTTGCTGATCAGTTGGGCTGTTCCCTGTTAGAAAAACGGAATTTTACTCATACTGTTTTTCCCATCTCATACGCCTGAACCATTGCTCTGCTTGTTTTAATGTCTCCCATATGCCAGGCACCAGTTCCATAGATAATGCCCTTTTCTATTGCTCCGCTCAGGAGAGTGGTAAATCCTCTGAATCCTTCTAGAGTCCTTTCCATTGCCAGCATTCTGCTATCCGCGGCGGTCATAATAAAATATATATCTTTATTGTTGATTTCAGTATACCTTGGACAGGTTCTGTCAATTAGCGTTTTCATCTGCGCGTTCATTGTATAAAAATAAACCGGCGTTGCCATCATGATCACATCAGACGCGATCATTTTCTCCAGAATTTCTGCCATATCGTCCTGCTGAACACACTTATGGCTGGTATAGCATGACTCGCATCCAGTGCAGTATCCTATCTCTTTGTCGATCAAATAGATCTTTTCCACCTGGTTGCCTGCTTCTCTTGCTCCAAGTATAAACTGGTCGCATAACAGGTCGGAGTTTCCGCCTTTCCTCGGGCTGGCGGACAGTACTAATGCATTTTTGCTCATTTGTATGATCCTCAATATCATCTTCCTAATATGCGTTTTCCAATTTTTATTCCACTTTTTCTTTTTGCAAAAATATCTGTTTTGCAGCTGCAACTCTCTTATCAAGGTCAGGGCCTTCAAGCTCCTCTACAACGGATTTGAGAATAGATGGTATCTCAAGGTGCTGGGGACACTTTTCAAGGCATTTTCCGCATTGTACGCACTGTGATGCAAATTCGGTCTTTCCGGAGGATAGGATGCCACTTAATTGCAGTGCATAGAAGAACTTTACTTCGTCAGCATTGTTAGACATATACAAGTTGTTGTAGTTTTCGAAACAGCTTGGAATATTCACCCCTTCTGGACAGGGCATACAGTATCTGCAGCCTGTGCAGCCTGCTTTCATCAGTCTACGGTACTTCTGCTCTACTTTCTCTACTAACCGCAGTTCATCTTCCGTCAGAGAATTTGGATATGCTTTAGCTGCCACTTCAAGGTTCTCTTCAATATGTTTTTCCTCATTCATCCCGGAGAGGACAACCGTGACCTCAGGATGGTTCCATACCCACCGAAGAGCCCATTCTGCAGCAGTTCTCTTCGTCAAAGACTCATCCCAGATCTCTTTTACGGCAGGAGGCACATGGCTTGCCAGGGCACCTCCGCGGAGGGGCTCCATAATGATTACTCCAAGGCCTTTTGATGCTGCATATTCCAATCCTTTGGTGCCTGCCTGGTTCTTTCCATCCAGGAAGTTGTACTGGATCTGACAAAAATCCCAGTCATAAGCATCCACTATTCGGTTGAAATCCTTTCCCGCACCATGAAAGGAAAAACCTGCATTGATTATACGGCCATCGGCTTTAGCTACGTCTAAAAAATCTGCTACATTCAGCTTCTCAATATTATCCCACAAAGCACCCACGAGAGCGTGGATAAGGTAATAATCGATATGATCGGTATTTAGCTTCTTTAACTGAGAGTTCAAGAAGAGGTCCATATCCTCTCGGCTTTTAACCATCCAACTGGGAAGTTTTGTTGCGATTTTGACTTTATCCCGGTATCCATCAGCAAGAGCATGACCTAAAAAGGGCTCACTCTGTTCCATGTGATAGGGCCAGGCAGTGTCGACATAGTTTACTCCGTGGTTGATGGCATAGCGTACCTGATTAGTGGCTCTTTCTTCATCTATAGTACCGTCTTTTTTCATAGGGAGACGCATACATCCGAATCCAAGAATAGAAAGCTCGTCACCATTCTTGGGATTTTTCCTGTATAACATTTTTCAATAACCTCTTACGAGTATCCAATAAGAACATAAGGTATAAATAAGCCGTACAAACATATTTGTTACATACTAACAGGATTGATACTAATGAATGATATTTCTAAAAAGCACAAGTATAACTGGGGAATGGATGCTACTTTGGATGTGATTGGGGGCAAATGGAAACCATTGATTTTATATGAGCTGAATGATGAGACGCTGCGTTTTAGCCATTTACTGGACAGAGTACAGCCTAGAATTACCCAGAGGATGCTTACAAAACAGCTGCGTCAACTTGAGGAAGACGGTCTTATCACCAGAAAGGTCTACGCACAGGTTCCGCCCAAAGTAGAATATTCGCTCACTGAAACAGGTAAATCCCTGATACCGATTCTTGACCAGCTCTGCGAGTGGGGATATGAACACATGGGGGACCGCATCGAGTACCATTGTGAGTAGCTAAAAATCCGACAGAGCACAGTGCTTCAAAGCTGAAGGGAATCTAAATAAAAATTGATTATATTTGGGAGTTAATTGTCTTTCACAGCTTCCGATGGCAGAACCACCAGTCTTCGCAGACCATATCGCCACCAGTCTTCCTGGTAGCCGCCGTTTTTTCATCACCTGGGGGCGGAATGATCACCTGATCGCCGATAAGCTCATTGTTGGGCCAGTTGGCAGGAGCTGCTACTTTGTTCTTATCCACCACCTGCAAAGCCTTCACTGCCCTTAATATCTCATCCATATTCCTGCCTACCTCCTGGGGATAGAAGAGTATCAAGCGGACGGTTGCCTCCGGGTCGACGATGAAGACGGCTCGAACCGTATTGGTTCCTTTTCCTGGATGGATCATACCCATTCTCTGAGCAATTTTCCCCTGATCGTCGGCAATGATGGGAAACTTGATCTCTACCTTAAGATTCTCTTTAATCCACTGGGTCCATTTCATATGGGAGAAGACCTGATCAATAGATAGGCCGATCAGTTCGCAATTGAGCTTCAGAAACTCCTCTCGCCTCTTCTCAAAGGCCACAAATTCCGTTGTGCAGACCGGTGTAAAGTCTGCAGGATGGCTGAAGAGCACAAACCACTTTCCTGCAAAGGCATCTGGCAAGGTCATCATGCCATGAGTGGTCTTGACTTCCATTCTGGGCATCTTATCACCAATAAGCGGAAAACCATCCTCGCTTACGCCCATTTGATGCATCATTCCCATATGTTTTCCCATCTGCGTTTCCATCTGACACATAAGATTTCCTCGTTTCCGGTTTTATAATTTTACTGCAGCTATGATAGTTACGTCAACCCAGTAATTAAAGGTTACTATCATTAGGTGAGCAAAAATGAATCTAAAGAGACAAAAGAGTCTCAAGTCATGCAGCGCACATAGAAATATCCATAACCTGCGCGAAAAAATAAGTCATCACAAGATGCTTTACGCTTTTAGAGGATTTATCCCGAGCTTTGGCAGACTGGATAAACGACTGATCTCTTGGCCAGGGCATTGCAGCATCGTCGGCATTCCAGCTTTTTCTCTAGTTCCAGAGCCACCCAGGCTGGTGCATTGGACCGGCGTATCTCGGACAGAATTAAGTGTTTCATGATACTGCAATCGCGGTCATCCTCTGCATCACATGTATGTTCATAAAGAATGCTCATCAGATCCTTGGTCATATATAACTATTAAGCGTTATAAAACTATTTAATCCTTGCCGCCAATTCAGCAGAAATTGAACAAGATCGAGGTTCGCGATCGCCTTCGCTAAAACGCCAGTTGATGGCTATAAAAGTGATTGCACTGGAAAGCGCCGTGTCTGGAACTGCAAATTGTGAGATCAGCTAAGAGATGCAGGATCGAGTCCATATTGGCCAGATATAAGCATCTTCTGACAAACGTATAGCTAAAAAGGCTTTTCGGAAAATAAGAGAACCATAAGCCATTTTTTGGTTCATTCGAAGGTTTAATAGGCTGAAAAAATGATACAGAGATATTGTCAGCACGGAAAAAGGCTAAATAGAATCAGCCAAAGGCGTAGCGAGGTGACTATATGCCAACAAGTAAAAAACAATTAGAGAAGCTGAACAGGGTGAAGAAAGCCAAGGCAGAAGAGCTTTCGAAGCTGGCAGCTGCGGGCAGCCAAGACGCTAAGAAGAAGCTTAAGAAGCTCGAGAAAAAGATGAAGTAAGCCATCTGGTTTTTCTACATATTTTTGTTTTCTTTTTAATGACTTCGCGCCACTTTGGCCTTAGCCTCTGGAATCTGCTTGATAAATGGTTTATTAGATAAAAGTAGCCACAAGGCCAGACAGGTCAAACCGGTGAGGATGTTCATCGCCCCCAGGACCTGTATGGTATTGCTCCAGGGCAGCGAGATTATGGTCATGCCGACGCTGCCCATAAAGATGCCAAAGCAGCTCATGAGGGCCGAAGCTGAACCGGTATCCTCTTCCTGCTGCTCGAGCATCAGATTTGCGCCGGGAGTGCGTACACAACTGGCCATAAGCGTGGCAGGCAGCAGTACCAGGGCAAATATTGTGGGCTTGATGCTTCCCAAAAGAGCAATCAATAATCCGCTGGCTGTGATCACGGCAAAACATGACATGATAATCGATCGGCGGAAAAAGCGTCGGGACAGCCGGAGATATAACACGGGCCCAGTGATCATTCCCAGGGCATTGAAGGCAAAATAGTAGCTGTAGGTCTGCTCGCTCAGGCCGAATCCATCTATGTAAATATACGACGATGCTGCTATGAATGCCATGCTGGATAGGCTGAGCAATGAAAAGATCAAGAGCAAGCTGGTAAAGCCCGGGTTTTTTGCCACCTTGCCAAGCCTTCCCCAGGCCTGCCCCGCCGTTCCAGTATAGCGTTTCTCTGCAGTCTCCTGCAAAGCTATGCTTCCTGCCAGCGCCAGCAGGCCGATGCCACCGAGAATCAGGAACACTCCTCTCCAGGAGGTAATGCGAAGCAAGAGTGCGCCTAAGACTGGAGCGGCCATGGGAGATATAAGCACCATGGACTGAACCAGGGCTAAAATTGTCTCCCGGTTTTTGCTGTCGTAGACATCTTTGATTATGGCGGTGGCTACGGAAAAAGCCCCGCTTCCACCCAGGGCTTGCAGGATCCGGAATAGTATTAGTTGATATATATCCACAGAACCTGCGCACAGAAAGCTGGCCACAGAATAGATGGACAGAGCAATCAGCAGTATCGGTCTGCGTCCGTATTTGTCGCTTTGCGGCCCCCAGAAGAGAGTCCCTCCTGCGAAAAAGACAAAAAACAGGATCAAAGTGAGATTGGCAAGGTCAGTTGATACCCCGAAAAATTTGGCCATGCCTGGCAAAGCAGGCAGATAGAGATCCGTAGATAATGGAACAAAAGCGCTCAAGAATGCAATGAGTCCGATTAGTCCCTTTTCACCTAAATATTTTTGTCTCAATCTCCGCCCCAACAGCTCTTCTTTTTCTCCATCCTCTCCAGGAGATCGCACAACTTATTGGCGCTCGCGACGACCGTCTTTCTGCCGATGCGATCCTCAGCTGCAGGCCGAACGGCAATGCCTCCGAAGTGGGCATCATCGCCAACTACTATCATGCCATGGATGTGCATCCAAGCATGGACTGTCTCCAGCGCCTTCTCCTGGCCGCCGTTTCTTGCTCCTCCCACGCTGAGGGCGCAGCCGACCTTATCTTTGAGACGAAAGCCCTGTCTGCGTAGCGGGATGGTCCTGTCGAAGATTGCTTTAAGCTGAGCAGTTACGCTTCCAAAGTAGACCGGCGTGGCAATGATTATGCCGTCTGCTCTCTCCAGCGATGCGAGGACCTCTGTCATATCGTCCTCTTTTGGACAGGATTTTCCTTTGCTGCAATCCCCGCAGTCATTGCAAAAATCGACACTTATCTCAGAAACGAGAAGCTTCTCTGTCTCAAAGCCCCTCTCCTTGGCTACGCAAAGGGCTTCCTTTAAGAGGAACTCGGTATTTCCGGCTTTTCTGGGACTGCCGCATATGCCAACTACTATCACCTTTTGCTACCTCCTCTAAAGGACCCGGCAAAAGAAGATGTTCTTTTCATATTTCATGTATTCTTCCTTTTCTGTATTATAGATCTACCTGTCATGATTGAATATTACAAGGTAGTACTGGCTTACTGTAGGTTTCGGGTTTGGCAAATATTCTGATTTACCACATATTTTTATGCCATGAGACCAAAAACAAAGGATGTTGGTCTATACCATGCGGGTCGAAAAGATATGCAAACAAAGGATTTTTCCGGCCTTGATCGCCATATTTGTAATGCTTTGTCTATCTGGGGTTGGGGTCGTATGGCAATATGTGGACAGCTATAGCTCGGATTCTCAGAATCCCCTGCCCTCTTTATCGTCTGCTGCATCGGCATTAGGTGTCAAAGTCAAAGCGCCTTCTACTGAGAAATCATTCGCGACGGGTGTCGGTATCTGGAGCTGGGGAGGGACTCCGAGGGGATTTTCCGTCAATAATGGGACGCTTAAATATCCGGATGACTACTATACATCTCATTTTAACTTGGGATATGGCAAGAGTGATTCTCCATATGGCCAGAATAAGCTTCAGAACTTGAGCCAGTACTCCACCGGATTTGCCACGGGATTTACTACGAATTATCCTGGATATAATATCTATAGCCTTCTCTCAGACGGAACGTCCAGCTACGATCCCTGGAATAACTATCCTGGGTATGATCCTAATTACCCATATGGATATACCGGCTCCTGAGGATTGGCCGGTCTTGCTTGCTTTTTCATCTTGGTGCCGTTTGCCAATTTTGCTTAAAAGTCTTTTTTCCAGAGCAAAGTTAATATCCAATACACGAATTTTATTATGGGATTTTGGATGAATGTAGAGATCACATCGCTCCTGGACCAGGATGTCTATACTCAAAAGGGCGTCTTTGTGGGCAGGGTAGAAGATGCCGTCCTTGACCCTGAGAACGGCGTGGTGAGCGGCCTGGCTTTAGGAGACGTGAACCGGGAGCTATTTGATCAAAAGGGTAAGGGGATAGTAATACCCTATCGCTGGGTTACTGCAGTTGGCGATATTGTCATTATCCGGCACCTGACTCGAAATGCAAAGGATCCGCGCAAAGTCGACTAGCTGGGAGATTTATTCCGGCCTATGTGCTCGCGCGCCACTAGTAGTAAGAGCGGACGGAAGAGGTTTCAAAAAGGTGCTGGAGGAGAGCATTAAGCCCTACGACATCGACTTTGCTAGATCGATGGCGAGCGCCGTTGAGAGATTCTTTTTAGATTTTGGGCCAACTCCCGCTCTGGCTTTCACATTCTCAGATGAGATCAGCCTGGTCTTTCTTGATGCGCCCTTTGCCGGTAGAGTAGAAAAGATCGATTCGCTGGTCGCAGGTTTTCTCTCTGCGGCTTTGTCGCTGGAGCTTCGCAGGCTCGTTTCCATGGATTGCCGCACAATCCCTCTTTGTAAGGAGGAGATATGCAGCTACCTCGTGGAACGGCAGAATGAAACCTGGAGAAATCATGTCTTCTCATATGGATTTTACATGCTGCGAGAGGAGGGTCTTAATGAGGCCCAAGCTATGGAAAAGCTGCGAGGGTTAAGGGAGCGGGAGATTCATGAGCTTGTCTTCCAGAAGGGCATAAATCTGGCTAAGACCCCTGCCTGGGAGAGGCGAGGCGTAATGGTCTACCGTAACGTTGGGCATGTGGCAGTAGATTGGGATATCCCGCTCTTCTCAACAAAAGAGGGAAATGCGATTTTGGCAGAGATAATTGGCAGCGCAAGGACAGGATAAAATGTTTCATCAGATAAAGATGAAACCATAATCTGGTAACCATCATCTATCGCTTTGGGAAAGAATCGTGAAGTATCTCTTAATTATATCTCTGTTTTCAGGAGGAAGGCTCTCGATATAGAGCTCAGAAGGAACTGCCGTTGCGTCTCCAGCCTGGGATTGCGTGAATACACGCTCCACCGGCTCTGTGTTTCTGGCCAGAGATCCGGCTCCTATTCCCGGATAGAGCATAATTTCCATCTTGTTCTCATTTAAAACAGCCAGAGAGGGATTGCCGAAAAGGTTTCCTGTGAGGTTTATTTCTTGGTTTTCATTTTGCGTCGGGATCTCATTCTCGAAAGCAGAAAGGGCTTTGTCCCTCAGATCGGCAAGGGACTGAAAGTCTGATGGATTGATAATCTCGCTCTGCGCCAGGAGAATGGCCGCGCCTGATACGAGTATGATGGCAACTGCCCTGCTGCTTATCCGCCGCGAATTGAGGATATCTGAAGGCTTGATCTTATTCAGGTTTGCTTTGATCTCTCTGGCAAGGTCTTGCATGGGCAGAGAATCGACATCGCGATTGTCGTAAGCTGTGCGGGCCTTCTCTGAGAGCTGGAGCCCCAGGAGCGGAAATATGTCTGCCTTTTTCCGCCTCTTGATGAACGTGGCTCCAGCCAAGCCGATGATTATAGAGAGAATTGCGGGTGAAGCCGCGAGGAGAGAGACATCCTGATAATAGAAGCTCATAAATCCAGGAAGGCCGATAATCTCTGCCAGGGCATAAACTGCAATGGAAATTATTGCAGCGTTCAGTACCCATATGGCTCTTTCAAAGCGTTGGTATGCCTGGGTCAGCCTGCTCAGGGGTTGGAGAAATTCGTAATGCCCTTTCACAATATTTATTCCTATGGTGCAAATAAATAGTTTTTGCAGGGAATGCTGAAAAGCGTTTATATTACCTGGTCAATGGAATACAAAATGGCTGGCATCTATAGATTGAAAAAAAAGCTTTTGCTTGTTCTGCTAGCTTTTGCTCTACTGCCGATGGTTATTCTAGGGATCATATCTTTAGTAGAGATGAACCATGCGTCTGTGGATGTTCAGAGTAATATCACAAGCCTTAGCACATCCTTAAATCGTTCCGCACTGGAGGTTGGTCGAGGCGGCGCTGATCAGGTGCAGCTAGCTATCGCGAAGTCCCGCCAGTATGATGAGTTCTTCGGGCGCATTGTTTCTGAGAATGAGCTGGTTGCCGGTTATTTGGCAGCCGGATCTACAAATGAAAGCTGCACCCCCGCAGGAATATGGGTTGCCCCGATCGATTCCAATCAGACAACTTCAGATATAAGAGATGCCACCATAAGATCACTATGTGCTCCTGCCAGGATTATGCAGTCACTTCACAAGACCAAATCATCACAGTATCTATCATATATCGGAACCGAGGATGGTGTGCTGGCGGTTTGGCCTTTCAGCAACAAGACTCTGCGTAACACGGCACCCTTCAGTTACAAGGATATGCCGTATTATTCTCAGGCCAGGCAAAAGAAGAAGACCATCTGGACCGGGCCATACGTGACTGAAAAGGGAGATTATGCAATTACCGTTACAACACCTTTCTATCGGAAAGATGTGTTTGCAGGCATTGCGGGCATGGACGTCTCTTTATATCCAATTTACAGCGATCTGTCATCTCTACAGGGCAGAGGCTATCCTTTCATTATAGATTCGTCCGGCTTGATAATATATCGAGCAAAAAATAAGCCGGAAAACGATCTGAAAGAGCTCTTCGTAACAGATAATCTAATCGAATCCAACAATCCCGAGGTCAGGGCTCTGGTTAGAAACATGATAAAGGAAAGCTCCGGCTCCAGTGTGATCGGGCTGGGTGATGGAGACGGCTATGTGGCTTTCTCGCGCATAGCAACACTTGGCTGGATAGTCTGCATTGCCTATCCTGCCGAAGAGATGAGCTTGCCTGCTCGATACATAGATTCCGGGGTTAAGGATGTTGCCATGAGCGCAACTGCCGGCTTGAATGATGCTTCGCGAAAGGTTTGGGAATACGCGTTGACTATCTTCGTCCTCACTGTCTTTTCCGTATTGGGAGCTGGATGGTGGATGAGCAGAAGAATCGATGGCCAGATCGAGTCACTTTCCAATGCGGCTGCAAAGATATCTCAAGGTGATTTCGACGTTGCAATTGAGACTTCTGGGGAACTTGCTCCTCTGGCGGTATCCTTCAATAAAATGGAGCAGGGTCTGAAGGTATACGTGGGAAGGCAAGAAGCCGAAGCAGCTTTGCGGGGCGGCTCCGGCAAGGAGATGGCTTTCCTCGAAGGGGTGAAGCGTAACCTCATTCCCGCGAATGTGCCCCAGGAAGAAGAATATGAAATCAAGACGCTTTACTGGCCTTCGGAGATGGATGGTTTTGATCTCTACGATATTGCCAGAGCCGGTGATAAGATAGCCTTTGCACTGGCGGGTGTAGGTGGAGATGGTGTCCAGGCAGCTATGCTTGCCATAATGTCGCGAACGCTCATTCGTGCCTCGCTTGATAAATTGGACCCGGCAAAGGCGATAAGCGACCTGAATATTCAGATAAACCAGTATGGTCATGGAACTAATCTGGCATGCTTTTATGCGCTGTTGGATCCCGTTAACCACACTTTCGAGTATGTGAATGCCGGATTTAATCCTCCGTTCATAGTTGATCCGGGAGGAATGGTGGATACATTGGGTGGCGGCGGCATAGCTCTTGGTATGCTGGATAGAATGGAGATGGAAAAGACGCTAATACCCATTCAGCTGGGCGATGTAATGGTCATGTATTCCAATGGTGTCGTGGAGCTGGAAAACGGTTCTAATGGTCAATTTGGCATAGAGCGGCTGATTAACCTGGTCATAAACAACCGACATTGCACTGCCTCTGAGATATTGATGATTGCAGAGAAGAGTCTTCTTGATTATTCCAAGTCAAAGCGTTCCTCTTCGGATGTAACACTAATAATTATCAAGAGATGTTAGTGATTTATATATAATTATTTTTGTCCGATAGATCTGCATAGATGTTCGAACTAATTTATTATAAGTAATATTATTCAAATTTCCTTTCTTTGATTATCTGATTTTCCGATGCGCTACCTATAAATACGGGTCCTCCCTTAGGGAAGAGGCCGATGCGATGGGCTCGCAGGATCCGCTTCGTTCTCCAGATCAAAATCTGGGGATCAGGATGGAGCGAAATCCTTAAATACGAGTTTCGATCACAATGGCTGCCGAAAAGAGTTCATGTTTTCGTGTCTCCTTCGCGACTTCTCCTTATGGTGCAGTCCGAGTGACTCGAAAGCTATAAATACTACGAACTCCTTTTGAGTTGGTCCAATAATCGACGCTAAAGAGATCTGCTGAAAGGCAACCTTTAAATAGTAGTAATGCGTACAGAATTGG
>JAQTYS010000275.1 GCA_028688175.1 Methanothrix sp.
GGAGAGTCCGGGCCGGTAGCTTAGTCAGGCAGAGCGAAAGGCTCTTAACCTTTAGGTCGGGGGTTCAAATCCCTCTCGGCCCGCTTTAAAACAACCGGGGCTGTGGCCTAGTCAGGTAGGGCGATGGGCTCCAGCGGTATTATTTAATGATGAGCAACGGGTCTACTGAGATCTCTCGACGGGGAGATCGTTGATGATCCGTTGGAGCACTGAAATGAGCTGTTATCAGCCACCGATTTCCGGCTGTACACACTTCAGTATCGGAGATACCCGTCGATCGTGAGTTCGAATCTCACCAGCCCCACCTTTTATTTTATATTTTATTCTATGTCCTACTGTTAACTCTCCACAGCGTTTAAATATCCTCTGCGCGATCTCTTTAGGGGTGTCGAGATGTATAGAGATATCCTCACCATGTGCTGGTCAATTAAGGAGGTTAATAAGAACCTCACCGATAGGAAGTCTATATCTGACTTCTCCATAAGATATCTAAAGAATGCCTGCTCTGTTCTGGCAGAATTGATGCGAAAGATGAGCAAAACCATGCCCGATGAGGTCCTCAATGTTGTCGATAAGATGGGCGGGAAGAAGAGCATTACACTGCATGAGGTGGCAGATATGCTTTATGACCCTCGAAAGATTGTGGAATTAAATCTAATCGATAATATTAGCCGATGGGCAAAAGATCGCATGACCGCCTGACGCTCAAAACGAACAAAAAAACTTTTCTATAGATATTTTTGCGCGCCTCAGAACTCATAGGGCTCATCATGGGGTCAGAGCATGCTGTATCATCATCGGCGTCGCTATTTCGGGCCACGCACCCTGTCTTTTCGACAATGAGTTCAGCTCTTATCAATTTATCGTGGTCCTCCTATCTTAGGACAAGTTTGATCCGACGAGCACTCTAGAGAGTTGGAATATGGTGCGATTAGGCTTGCACGTTTCCGTTGCAGGCGGCATAGATCGAGCAGTATCCCGTGCTCGCGAAAAAGGCTGTGATGTATTTCAGATCTTCTCTTCCAATCCACGCAAATGGTGTTCGAATCCCATACCCTGTGAATTGGCAAAGCGATTTATTGCCCTGCAAAGGGAGTTTGGCCCCTCGCTGGCAGTCGACCACATGCCCTATCTGCCCAACCTTGCCAGCGCAAACGATGAGGTTTATGCCAAATCAGTGCAGTCCCTCGCGAAGGAGCTGGGGCGATGTCAGGCTTTAGGTATTGCGTATCTTGTGACACATATGGGAAGTCACAATGGTGCAGGAAGAAAGAGAGGGCTTGACAGAATCGTAGAAGCATTGCAGACCGTCTTTTCGGAGTGCGAAAGCGATACCATTCTGCTCTTGGAGAACAGCGCCGGTACAAAGAACAGCATGGGCAGCACTTTTTCAGATATTGCCGCCGTCTTAGAATCCCTGTCGGCCAATCATCATCGTTTAGGTGTGTGCCTGGACACTTGCCATCTTCATGCCGCAGGATATGATTTGCGCAACCCTAGAGCTCTGCAGGCGACGCTGGATCAGTTTGAAGATTGCATCGGATTGGAGCAGCTTATGCTTCTTCATCTCAACGACTGCAAGGGCGGCATAGGGTCTCATCTGGATCGGCATGAGCATATTGGCCTTGGGCAGATAGGTGTAGACGGCTTATGCGCCATTCTCTGCCATCCCATTCTTGCCGATCTGGCCATGATCCTGGAGACGCCAGTGGATGCCCGCCGGGATGATAGTGGGAATCTGGAGGTAGCGAGGCGTCTAGCTCAGGGATAAAATAGCTTCTCGATGACCAGCATCAAGGCATTATTGGAGATGGGCTTGACCAGGTAGCTTCCCGCGCCCAGATCATAGCTCTTCTGGATATCTTGATCCTCGTTTGATCCGGTAAGAATGACCACGGGTATCTCCCGAAGATTGTCATCATTCTTTATGCGGGTGAGAAGATCTATGCCGCTGATATCGGGCAAATTGATGTCCAGCAAGATCAGTTGGGGCAAACCTGCTTTGCTCTTATTTTGCAAAGCTGCAAGGGCTTCTTTACCGCTAGTGGCAATAATTAGGTCATTATTTAGCTTATTGTGCAATAATACGCGCTTTGTTACGGCTGCGTCCTCTAGATTGTCCTCGACCAGCAGTATCCTTATTTCTAAGTCCATAGATTCACCTGGAGCTTTTTGCCCGCTTTTTCCCATTAACATCTTCAAAGCCAAAGAGTCGTTGCAACTACCCACAAAAATAGTTTTCCCACTGTGCTAAATTAGGTCTCTCTCATTAGCTCTCCAATTGATTAATCCTGTATCTTAATCGTGAGCCTACAACCATCGTTGTTCAAATTTCTTATATTTATGAACTTATAAATATTAAACGTCTGCGGTAGTACTGATTTTCGATCAGGGGTGTGTCTTTGATCTGGTATGATAACTGTTCATTCTTATCTTTATTTTGAGTGAGATGGATCATCTTTTAGGCTCTAATCCGCCAGACATCTCTTTACGCGCCCACTGGTGAGAAGAGCAACCCGGCTGAGGGGAACATCTGCTTCCAGATCATAACCCAGGGCCTCGCCTAAGGTGCGGGCGAATTCCAGGATCTCGTAGTGCTGCGGCATGGCCTCTCTTGTCAGGCGCTCTCTGGAGCGGCCCAGGTGCATATAAGACTTGACCTCCACAAAATCCGGCTCGGCTCTCGCGATGAGGCGGGCGTAGTCCTCTGGCCTTTCCATATTCAAGCCGCGAGCCAGTGTCATGCGGATCACGCTGCGGCTGCGTTGCTGCTTGATGATCTCCAGGCTCTCCTGGATTCTTGGCCAGAGCTCGGCCGTTGGCCGGCAGACGCGCCGGTACAGCTCTTCGTCTGGTGCATTGAGGCTCAGGTAGAGCTGCGTCGGATGCAGATCGGCCAGCACCTGTGGATTGGTGGCATTGCTTACCACAAATGAGGTCATGCCCCTCTTGCGGATCAGATCGAGAAGCTCTTTCAGATAAGGATAAAGGGTTGGCTCGCCCATGAGTGAGAGGGCCACATGCCTGGGCTCGCGCGCCTGTGCGAGCCTTGCCGGGTCGGTGGTCTTGGCTCCGCCATAGCCGGAGAGAAACTTCTTCTGGCCGACCAGGATGCCTTCCAAAAGCGCCTCAGGCTCCAATGGTGCCGTTCCCGGAACAGGATCGTCTATCGGCCTCCAGCAGTGCAGGCATTGGTGGTTGCATTCAAGGGTGGGCGTCATCTGCACGCAGCGGTGGCTGGAGATGCCATAGAAGTGGTGTTTGTAGCACTGGTCCCCGCCCCGCATGGCTCGGCTCAGCCACAGGCAGGGCTTGACGGCTCCGCCCCCGACAAGGTGGTAGCCCTGGAGGGTGAGGGTCTGAATTGCCTGATTATCAGATTGCATTCCTCGGGAAAAAAGAATATTCGCAGATATATAGCTACGTGTCAACTACTCGCCCTCATTGGAAGTTTGTAGCTCTGCAAAAAGTCGGGCTACGATGGGCCGGTTGACACCAGGCTTGCAAAGCCCTGACAAGGTTCTACTTGTGGCGACCCTCACCAAACCGTCGCCTCAAATGCAAATAATATCGGCTAAGGCATTGCTGC
>JAQTYS010000276.1 GCA_028688175.1 Methanothrix sp.
CAGGTCCGCATAGGCTAGGCCCAGGTTGCCCAGCGCGTTACCTTCACCCATTCTGTCTCCGATCTCGCGGGCGATGGCCAGAGCCTGCTCGTAGTATTCGATGGCCTTGCGCGTCTCGCCCCAGCTCCTGTAGGCATTGCCCAGGTTGCCCAGCGCGTTACCTTCACCCATTCTGTCTCTGATCTCGCGGGCGATGGCCAGAGCCTGCTCGTAGTACTCAATGGCCTTCTTGGCGTCGCCCAAGGCGGCGTAGGCTAGGCCCAGGTTGCACAGTGCGCCGCCTTCACCGCTCCGGTCTCCGATCCCGTGGGCAATGGCCAGATGTTGTTCGTAGTATTCGATGGCCTCGCGCATCTTGCCCAGCCTATGGTAGGCACTGCCCAGGTTGCCCAGTGTGCCGCCTTCACCACTTCGGTCTCCGATCTCGCGGGCGATGGCCAGAGCCTGCGCGTAGTACTCGATGGCATTCTTGGCGTCGCCCAAGACCGCATAGGCCAGGCCCAGGTTGCCCAGCGCGTTACCTTCACCCATTCTGTCTCCTATCTCGCGGGAAATGGCCAGAACCTGCTCGTAGTACTCGATGGCCTTGCGAGCCTCGCTCAGTAATAAATGAACTGTTCCTAGCTCTGCCAAGATTTTCGTCCGTTCTTTTTGATCGGTTATCTTATCCAATAGATATTCGTTGATCCTCTTGCGTCTTAACAGTTCCTCTTTGTTCCGATAGCTGAAGTCCAGAGGAATGGACAATGCCTCTACAGCTTGATATGCCTGCCCATGATCCTCACCTTTCAGTATGTGATATCCGCCTCTGTACCTCCAGAAGTCCGGAGCCTCCCAGATCACATCGTCCAGTCCTGCTGGCGTCATAAAGATCAGGCTTGGCACTCCAGCATCGTAAAAAAGCTCGCGAAAGTTGTTGAGAGCATCCAAGAGATCCTGGGAAAGCGTCTCTGGAAGAGTCCAGACGAGAATCTCCTCCGACTTAGGCTTGACATTTCGGAGGTCCGAGATAAGTTCGTCTCCCTTATCAACTGCCGTGACTCTACAGGGAAATCGTGCTTTAATAATCTCGATTATTCTTTCTCGATAAGCCGGAGAAGCAACAATACAGAGTACGAGGTTTCCTTTTCCCAGGGAGATCTCCAGCTCCGTGAGCAGGAGATCGACCTCATCCAGATCCTCTAAGGAGATCGGGTCCATTTCTCCACCAGTGGAAGCAGCATGGGGTTAATCTCGCACCATCTTCCTTCTTCGTCCTCATACTCGACCGCAGTCAGGCTGAAGAGAAGCTCTCGGGTCAAGACCGAATCCGGCCCTTCTTCCCTTGCCTCTTTGCATTTGTTGATCTCCAACAGTTTCTTTTTGTGGGCCTCGGTGAGGGTTCGGTCAAATGTCATCCTCAGCTTCTCAAGAGCTGTAGCAACGTCATTTTTGGATATGCTCTCTTGACCCATACGAAAGGCGTTAAGCGATGCTTCCTTCATAACTTCCACCAGCTCGGAAAGCTTGCCGGTAGACTCGATAGCATATTCCAGGACATCCTTATCCAGGAGATCCGGCTCGATCCTGCGGGAAATCACATCTGAGTAGAACTTCCGGCCTTCTAGGTGCGGCTCTCCATTTCTCTTAAAAACCGGCATTTGCAGAAGGATCACATCGCTGGTAAAAGCATGCCTGACGTTCTCGTACTGAGGATGAAATGCCAATGGAATGGGAAATGTGTAAACCACAAAGCAGCTCGGCTCGATAAGGAGCTGATAGTTTTTATAGAAAAAGTCCTCAGACTGCTGGCCTCTTGCCAATTTGTCCAGATCATCTACTATTATTGCTAATTCCTTTCCAGACTTTTCCTCGATGTCGATTATCAGCCAGTTTAGTTTCTGAATGAGATCGCTGATCTTCTGATCCAGCTCTGTCCTCAGGCACTGCCTGGTCTTGGCTTCTCGGCTGAGCTTGAGGATGACGATCTGGCTCAAGGAGAGGCCGGCTGAACTCTGGCTGGTTACCTCCGCCTCGGTTATGTTTGTTATTCGCTTGGTGAATTCCTGGAAATCTGTCTCAATATCGGGATTAAGGACAATTCCTTCCACCCGGGCAATATCGTAGACTTTGAGCGCCATGGAAACGAAGAAGTCGCGAAAATCAAAGTCGCTCAAATTGAGATCATCCCGGATAGAGTAATTCACCACCAGAAAGCGACTTTTATCTAGGGCGGCCTCCAGGCGGTACAACTCTGTGCTCTTTCCAGAGCCCCTAAAGCCCAGGAACAGATACTTCTCCTTCCGGTCGGCAAGCTCAATCCTATCTTTCAAGTCCTGCATAGGTGATATGAGACCAGGCCGTTGTACGTAGAAATCCGCGAATTCTTGATATTCTTTTAGTGGCTCGACATAAAAATTGTTGTAAGCCTCTTTCAAATTCTTTGCCCTGGGCATGACATCATCCTGCACTCTGGTTAGCTCTTTAATATGATAATCATTTTGATGCCATCGTCGATCCACAAATCATCATATAAAATAATATTATATTAATAAAAAATTGGGCATACCCATCCCTTCCTCGATTCTCAAGCCTCCAGCGTTATCGCCCGGATCTCTATCTGAAGCTGCGGCTCATCTGAGTCGAGCACCAGCTCCAGCCGGTCCAGCGGCTTGCTCGGGTCCGTATCCACCTTGGCATAGAAGTAATGCCCCTGATATCCATAGGCTGAGCTGGCTGTGCTCGGCCAGGAGTAGGCAGGCGCAACCTTGCTGTGCTTTAGCTGTGCCTGGGTCTCGGATCGGTCATAAGCCCATTCAGCGATGTTCACTCCCATGATCAGATCCGTCGTCTCAAAGCTTCCATCCTCGTACCAGACATTGATATGGCCCACTCTGACGTTGTCTGGCACTGCGATGCTCCATCCGGCAAATTCCAGAACATGCACGGCCTTGGCATTCCTTCCTTCCAGGCTGATGGAGTCAACTGTCTGCTCGGCGTTAGCCTTCAATGCTACTCCTTCTACCTGAAATTCAATGCCGTTGTAGGTATGAACAGTCCCAGTTCCCAATGCATTCGACTGGCTGGCGGTATTTTTGCTATTCCAGGATGCCATCCATTCCTGGGCTGTGTCCCAATCCACTTTTCCCGTGAATTGAGGGAACATTAGCGTGCCTGCGGCTTGCTTGGATATCGCACATTGTGAGCTATCCCCATTGCAGTAGACATTCCAGACCGCAGGTTGTTTCGGATAGCCGTTGGCCAGCATCCAGTTCTGAACAGTATTCCAATCCACTTTGCCAGGGAAGACCGTAAACATCAAATCTCCGCTGGGCTCTTTAGCCACAGTGCAGCGTGAGCCGTCTCCACTGCAATAGACATTCCAGACATTCACATCCTCCGTGCCCTGGGCAGAAGCAGAAGGGATGACGATTGCAGCCATGCACAGGACAACTGCCAAAAGCGATTCGATCCTAATATTCATATTCATAGCAATCCCCTACCATGCATCTTGAGATTGTCTCCTATCCCGAAACCACACTGATTCTGAAGCTTTTCTTGTCCCCGAAAGGCATTGAGCCCGAGACCGTGGCCAAGGCAGCTTC
>JAQTYS010000277.1 GCA_028688175.1 Methanothrix sp.
TACATGCTACCACACATCATAATAAGCAGCGATAGAATTGGTGGTAAGCATGCTAGGCATTGATGATCCTTGGATTTGGGGCGTCTACCTTCTTTGCATTTTCAGTGCACTGTTGTGTCTGATTTATGGCATGATTAACTGGAATAAAGAAGGGGAACTGGAGGCTTTGGAGGTAAAAGAGGAAGAAGCCTGGGAAGAGCGTGAAGAAGAGATGCAGGAAAAAGAATTGGGATTGTGATTTAAATGAATCTTCTTCTACTCAATTTAATTATTATAATATATCTTCTTGCCACCCTCTATCTGGGTTATAGAGGCTGGAAATCAACCAAGGACTCAGAGGGCTACCTTGTAGCCGGCAGAAAGACTCATCCCTATATCATGGCTATGAGCTACGGTGCCACCTTCATCAGCACCTCGGCCATCGTCGGCTTCGGCGGAAATGCCGCCCTTTTCGGCATGGGCCTGTTATGGCTGACATTCCTGAACATCTTCGTGGGCATCTTCGTAGCCTTCATAGTTTATGGCAAACGAACCCGCAAGATGGGCCACAACCTCAATGCCATGACCTTTCCCGAGCTATTGGGGAAACGATTTGACAGCAGGTTTATCCAGTATTTCAGCGGCATTGTGATCTTCCTGGGCATGCCGCTGTATGCATCAGTAGTCCTGATCGGGGCAGCTCGTTTCATGGAGACTACACTTGCTATTGATTTTGATGTCGCGCTTCTCGTATACTCGGTAATAATAGCTGCTTATGTGATATGGGGGGGCCTACGTGGTGTCATGTACACCGATGCCATGCAAGGAACCATCATGTTCGTAGGCATGATCTTTCTGCTCTTCATCACCTATTCCCATCTGGGAGGAATTATTCCTGCCCATCAGGCTCTTACCGATATGGCGAATCTGGTTCCGGCAAAGCTTGCCGCGCAGGGACATGCCGGCTGGACGGCAATGCCGGTTCTGGGAAGCACCTGGTGGTGGACGCTGGTCTCCACGATAGTGCTGGGCGTGGGAATAGGCGTTCTGGCAATGCCCCAGCTGGTAGTGCGCTTTATGACCGTCAAATCCAACCGGGAACTCAACCGAGGAGTCTTGATCGGCGGCGTCTTCATTCTCATGATGACTGGTGTGGCTTTCACGGTAGGGGCTCTCTCTAATGTCTTCTTCCTGCAAAACATGGGAAATATATCCATAAATATTGCCGCGGGAAATGCAGACAGCATAATTCCCCTTTATATCAATGCGGCCACTCCGGAGTGGTTTGTCTACCTCTTCATGCTCACGCTTCTGGCGGCAGCCATGTCCACCTCCAGCTCTCAGTTCCATACCCAGGGAAGTGCAATTGGCAGAGATATTTATGAGACGCTAACCCATAAAAAGGGCGGCAAGTCCATACTGGTCACCAGGATGGGAATAATTGTGGCTATGATTATTGCCGTAACCTTGGGCTATATCCTGCCGGAAAACATAATTGCCCGCGGCACAGCCATCTTCTTCGGCCTGTGTGCAGCCGCCTTCCTGCCCATGTACACCAGCGCACTCTACTGGAAAGGAGCAACCAAAGAAGGTGCCATTGCCGGGCTATTCACCGGCACTCTGGTGACCGTCTTTTGGTATCTGTTCATCCATAAAGCAGAGGCAGTACCGCTGGGAATATGTAAGATGCTCTTAGGCCGGGATGTGCTGATAACTTCGATGCCCTGGCCGGTGGTAGATCCGATACTAGTAGCCCTGCCGCTGGCGGCGCTGGTAACCGTAGCCGTAAGCCTTATGACAAAAAGGCCAAGAGACAGACATCTGGAGGAATGCTTCAGAGAAATAAAATAATTTTTTATTTTTTCTTTTCATAGTTGCTGGGGCGAAATCTTGCTATCACAATTGCATTTCTAGATAAGGACAGAAAAGCTAAAAGCTTATGCCATAATGCAGATCTCTTGGAGATGAAATTGGATGAAGCTGATCGCGGCGATAGCCGTTCTAATTATGCTCATAGTAGCTGCTACACCTGCTCTGGGAGAGATGACCGAATATCAGAGAGGAGTGGCCAATGGGCTTAAGATCGGACTGTTTATGGGCGAATATCATGGAAAAGGCCAGTACGTAATGGAGACGGCCGGCCAATTTAACACCTATCTGGACAATTATAATCAGTTCCTTTGGGATACTTTTGCCAATAATCAAACCTTGATTAATGAGTTCATGCTCTCGCCCATTTCCGTCGGGCTGAAATCCTCAAACACAGGCGTGCTACTGCCGGATGCCAGCGGAAGAATCCTTGGCTATCCTGCGGATTCCTACTTCACCTGGATTGGCGCGGTTCCAGGTACAAAACCCCTAAACCCAGGAGATGCGCTCCCCGGCGTATAGATGATTGTTCCATGCAACTTGATCTACCAATTCGCCTGGGTAAGAAAAATTGGTTAATAGTCTTCACGCTAGCTCTGGTCGTCCTGCTTTCTTACTATATCTGGCCGCTTCTCGATGGACTTGTTCTGGGACTCGTCTTCGCCTATGTGGGCAGACCGGTGCGAGATCTATTTGGAGCGAATAGGCGCATTGGCTCATTGGCGGCTATCATCTGTATAGTCGTTCCGCTATCAGCAATTTTTGCAGCGGGAGTTATCGAGACATCAAACCAGATCAGATGGCTGGAGAGCCATGAGAGAGTGATCGTCTCTCTCATCTTTGAACTAGTCTCTAGAGTTCATATTCCGCAGGCAATATTTGATGAAATCTCACGAGGGATGGCTAATTTGATGGGAATGGGCCTCAATCTCTTGGCCAGTTTGCCGGTCTTCAGCCTGGGATCAACCATTACCCTGGGCATTATCAATTTCTTGATTGCCTTTTGCGTCTGCTACTTTTTATTGCTCGATGGAGACCGGCTCGGCAAAGCCGTCCGGGAGCTTTTCAATCTGGATAATGACAGCTTTGAATTGCGTTGTTTGGTGAAAATTGATAGCATTCTTTGCGGGGTTTATATGGGCAGCATCTACACCGCCATAGTGGGTGGGATTACATCTATCGCCATCTTTTACATATTTGAAGTTCCCAGGCCCTTCGCCATGGCCAGCATAGTCTTTCTGGCGGGAATGGTGCCTTTTCTCACCTGGCTGGTCTTCATACCTACGGCTATCGGCAGGTATATCGAGATAGGGCCCCTGGATGCCTGGCTCTTCTTCCTGGCTGCCTCGATTCTGGTTCACATCGCGGAGCTGGTGATCCGGCCTTACATCGTCTACACCAGGTCAAAGCTACATCCTCTGCTGGTGCTGCTTGCTTTTCTAGGTGGCGGGCTTGTTGCCGGAATCGCCGGATTCTTCCTGGCCCCGGCAATGGTCGGCGTGGTGACGGGAATTTATCGGGTGATGACTGAAGATCGGGCGAGAAGGAACATTGAAATGGGATGTTCATCTTGATATGCAAATCTTTTTCTGCTTTGCCAAATAGGACCTTATGAGATGAAACAAATGAAATCTGCTATAATTATAATAATAGCTTTGACAATAGCTTCGATCGGATTGATCTCTGCCGCATCGGATGAGGAGATTTTGCAGTTTTCCAGGGG
>JAQTYS010000278.1 GCA_028688175.1 Methanothrix sp.
CATATTACGATTCTATTCAGGATTCAAAGGATATGAAATATGCGACTAGGTCGAGATGCAATTAGCAGATAAAAAATGAATTTGAGATGGACGAAGGCAGGACTTCACGTCCCCGCCCTCATCGCCTCCCTTCCCGCAGCCAGGGCCTCGTCCAGCTTCTCGGCATTGGGCCCTCCGCCCTGGGCCAGCTCGGCCCGCCCTCCTCCGCCTCCGCCCAGAGCTTTCGCTGCGGCGCGAATGATGCTGCCTGCCTTGATTCCTTTTGCCAGGCCCGACTGGCCCACGGCTGCGACCAGCTTGCCGGTCTCGCTGCCCAGCAGGGCCACGCAGTCCTGCTCGGCTAAAAGCGCAGCGGCCTTGAGTAGCTCATCGATGTCGGCGCTGCCCATCTTCTGCACCACGATTCTAAGACCGTCCACGATCTCGGCCTCAGCCACCAGCGTCTTGAGCCTCGCTTTGGCCAGGTCCTCCTGTAGCCGCTCGATCTCCTTTTGCTGGCCCTTCCACTCCTCAAAGAAGCGGGACGCGGTCTTGGGCAGCTGTTCGCCCGGCACGCGTAGCACTTCTGCCGCCCCGGAGAGCAGATCATCGCGCTCCTGACTGGCCCGCACGGCGGCTTCGCCGGCGGCAAACTCGATCCTCTCCACACCGTCCTGAATGCGCTCGGCGCGCAGGATCTTGATGGCCCCGATCATGCCTGTGTTGGTGACATGCGTTCCTGCGCAAGCTTCGATGTCGCTTCCCACCCTTACTACGCGAATCTGATTTCCGGGAGGCACGCCTCCCTGGTAGAGCTCAAAGCCAAAGAGCTTCTCTGCCTGCGTGCGGGGCAGGAACTGGGTGTCAACGGGCTGCATCTCCATCACCCGCCTATTAGCTTCCAGTTCGATCGCCTTCAGCTCGCCGTCGGTGATGCGCTTGTAGTGAGATATGTCCAGACGGGCTCGATCCTCGCTCTTCTGGGCACCGGCCTGCCAGACGTGCTTGCCCAGGACCCGCTTGGCCGAATCATGCACCAGATGGGTGGCCGTATGATGACGCGCATGAGCCAAGCGGCGGCGCATGTCCACCTTGCCAGTGACCTCGTCGCCCTTCGTCAAGCTCGACCCGCTGGCCGTCTGAGCCAGCTTATGCAAGACCACCTCTCCAGACTTTTGGACATCAACCACCGAGAAGATCTGGCCCTCCTTTTCCAGGGTGCCGTGATCGGCAGGCTGGCCTCCGCCCTCAGGATAAAGGAGCGTCCGGTCCAGGATGACGCTGCCGTCTTCTGTAACATCCAGCACCTGAGCCTGGAATACCTGCTCGAAGGGATGCTCGTAGAACAAGAGCTGTGTCTTGCCGGGTAGAGAGACCTTAGCCTCCTCCTTCTCGGCCCGGATGCGCTTCTTGGCAACCAGCGAGTAGAAGTTGTCCGGCAGCTCCACCGCGGCGCCAAGCTCCTCTGCCGACTCGCGGGCGATCTCGGGGGGAATGCCATGCGTATCGTAAAGGGAGATCATCTCCTCCAGGGGAATGGGCAGCTTCTTCTTCAGGAAGTTCTCGGCGGTCTTCTTGACCAGACGCTTGCCCTTCTCCAGGGTCTCAGCGTACTTCTGCTCTTCCTGGTCCAGGATCTCCTTGATGGTGACAAAGCGCTCCTGCCAATCGGAATAGTCCAATCTTTGAATTTGCATCTCCACCAATTCAGCCAGCGGCAGAGACAAGCCCAGCTCCTTCATCAGCCGCAAAGTGCGACGTATGACCAGCCGGGATAGATAGCCCGCCTTGACATTGGAGGGTATGATGCCGTCGCCCAGCATGTAGGCCAGGCAGCGAGTGTGGTCCACCACGGCATAGATGCGCTCCATGGGCTCAATGGTCTTCTGCAGCTTCTCTGGCGTAATGCCGATGCTGCTCGCAATCCTCTTGCGCAGATCCGCCATGCTGTATTCGTCCAGATCCACCATGCCCGCCAGCCGGGCATTCTGGGCGAAGATCTCGGCATACTCCGCATCTTGCAGGTTGTGCTCGACACCAGCAAGGTCGGCCACCTTGCGAACGAGATCCGGGAAGATAGCATCATAAATGGTAGGCGAACCGGTAGAGGCCCAGACAAACCTCTCCAGGCCATAACCCGTGTCCACGATGTAGTTGTTCATCTTTTCATACGACTCGCCCTTGATCTGGATTGGACCATTTTGCACGGCTTTAAGGTCCATGAAGACCAGGGTAGCCAGCTCCAGGCCGCCGATCATGACTTCCACGCTCGGTCCGGCGTTTCCGCCTCCTGCCCAGGGATTCTCTTTGTAGGTCACAGCCAGGGGGTCCATGCCCAGGCCCACCAGCAGCTCATCGCATAATGCAACCGTCCGATCCTTCCAGTAGTGCTCTTTTTCCCGAGTGTTGAAGACATGGTGGGCCATCATCTCGAAGGTGGTGAGATGCCGTCCGCTGCGCCCTACCGAATCGAGATCGTCGAGCCTTATGCAGGGCTGGCTGATGGTGAGCGGATTGGCGGGCGGAGGCACCTGTCCGGAGGTGACAAAGGGCTGGAAGTCGGCAATGGAGGCGATGGTGAGGTAAATGTCGTCTCGCCAGCGGGCCACCACCGGATACCTCTTGATGCGAGTGTGCCCCCGGCTCTCAAAGAAGCTGAGGTAGTGCTCGCGCATTTCGTCAATGGTGTGCTCGCGTTTGAATATGGGCGAGCCTATGAAGGTATAGGGATCGCAGGGCGGATCCCCGCAGGTCTTCCTCTCGCTGTTCCTGGTCCAGAAGAATTTGCCGCATTTGTCGCACTTCTTGCGCTGGAATCCCTCATCCACGAAGAAGTCTAGTCGATACTCATCCTCGGAGAACATAGTCAATCAGCTTGTGAGCGGAAGATGATTGCAGGAATGCTAAATAGGTTTTCCAAAGGCTAGAAAATTATCCCTACGAAAATATTATGAATGGCCGTCTTTGTCGGCCATCTTATAAATCGGCTTGATCTAGTTTACTCTTAAGACCTTTAACAGCGAGACCACGGGCACTCCAGCGATCTCTTCTGTGCCCTTCTTGTCGATTAGGACGGCGATGGCATTGATCTTGGCTCCATGCTCGTCCAGATACTCGACGACCTCCTCGAGAGTTCGTCCGGATGTGATCACATCATCGATGATGACGCACTCCTTGTCCATAACACTGGCGAAGTTGGCGCTCAGGTTGCCGCGTGCTTTGCCGCTCTCTTTAGTGAGCATCTGCTTGCTGGGGGTGTACACCGCGAGCTCAGCGGACAGGCTGCTGGCAACCATGCTGGCCAGAGGCAGGCCGCTCAAAGCTATGCCCACTACGACATCCACGCTGCAATCATTCTCGTCCAGAGTCTCAATAATAATATCAGAGAGAGCTTCAGAGACATGGCTCATCCTAAAGGCGCTCTTGCCGATCATGGACCAGTCCACAGAGATATCCTTGGGTCCGGGCGATGTGCTCGTCTTCTCAGCATGAGTAAGCAGCCAGGTAACCGTTTCGCTGGAGACATTCAGCTCCTCCGAGATCTGGCCTTCCACCAGCCCTTCTGCTTTTAGTT
>JAQTYS010000038.1:0-6714 GCA_028688175.1 Methanothrix sp.
CCCCGGCCCAGTCCGCCTCCCGCCCCGAGACCGGCACCATCATCCGCGATACGATTCGCAGCGGGGACGGATTGCTGGTCATCTACAACAACTGGACCATGGACACCGTAGCCGTGCTCACCGATAGGCGGGACAAGCCCAAGGTGGCAGTCTATCTGCGATCCAAGGATGCCCTGGAGGTTGACGGCATAAAAGATGGAGAGTATAGCCTGTATTTCACCATTGGGAACGGATGGAATTCCAGCGCAGGAGAATTTGAAACTGTGTACAATCATGTTCTCTTCCCTCCCATGGTCTTCGAGACCGATGAAACAGACTACACCATTCAAGAGGTGGAGCTCCAGGAAGCGGACGCCACCAACTTCGTGCCCGGAAGATTTTCTTTCCCCGACATCAGCTCTTGAGAAAGACCGCTTGCACCTCGGCACGCAGATGGTCCTCTCCTTTTACGCGCATCTTCCAGCAGTACGTGCTGATGCTGGCAGGCCATAGGCTGCAAAATAGCACCTTTACCTCATCTTCTGTGAAGTAGTGAGTGAGAACGCCGCTGCCCCGTCGAAATGTTCCCGGCTCGACCTCAACGCCTTGTCCGGCTCGCATATCCAGATCGCAAAAGTCGCGGAAGAAGAGTCGTCCTCCAGGCACGAGAACGCGCGCCGCCTCGCGGGCCAGAGCGCACCTGCCGGCGATGAGCAGATGGCCGGTCACATGGAAGGCGAAGACTGCATCAAAGCTTTCCTTGCGCAAGGGCAAGTAGCCGACATCTGCCAGGATAAGATTGGCATCAGCCCGAACTTGGCTGGCAAGAAGCAGCGCTTGAGGAGAGACGTCCAGGCCGACCACACGGCAGCCACCCGGCAATGCCGAGAGCGTCTTGCCGTCGCCGCAACCCAGTTCCAGGACGAACGAGCCTTCGGGAAGGGCGGGCAAATCTTTAACGCCACCACCCCAGAGGCGGCCCCGGCTGGTGTAATCTTTGTCCCAGGCTTTTTGGTGAGAGTCCACGAGAGATTCGGTTGGAAGTGAGCCGCAATAATCCTTTGGTCGGTTCCAGGAAGGGCAATTCCGATGGTTATTAGTCCCAGGCCGCCCATCATCTGCATATGGATCTATTGGACCGCTTCCGCGGTTGTCTCTTCGGCCTGGCTGTGGGAGACGCTCTGGGAATGCCCACCGAGGGCTACACTGCCCAGGAGATTAAAGCCAAATTCGGCTTAGTTAGTGAGATGCTGCCCGCGCCTGAGGGCCACTTTCATAGCGGCCTATTAGCCGGTCAGTTCACTGATGACACAGAAGAGACGCTGCTCCTGGCCGAGTCGCTTATCGAGGCCTCAGGATTCTCGCCGGACCGATTTGCCGAGAAGCTTGCCGCCTGGGGCGCGACCTGGACGCTGGACGAGCGGCTCAACCGTGGAGTGGGCTTTGCCACCCGCTCGGCCGTAGAGAGCATTATCGCAGGATCAGCCTGGCAGCAGTCGGGCCTGGCGATTCCCACCTGCGGCGCTGCCATGCGCGCCGCGCCCATCGGCCTTCTCTATCATCCTGACCTGAACATTGTGAAGAGCTATGCCGATCTGCAAAGCCTGCCCACCCACACCTCTGCCGCCGCCCGGGCTGGAGCCGTGGCCGTAGCTGTAGGAGTTGCCCTCGGCACAGCCGGCTTTTCCAGGGATGTGATCTTCAGAAATGCCGCTTCCCAGGCCAGCCGTCTTGATGCTGAATTTGCGGAAAGGCTTCTCTGGGTCGGATCACTCCTGGACCTCTCGCCGGAGGACGCCATGGGCCTGATCCGAAACTCGCCCCTGGCAATGGAGACCGTTCCCGCTGCCTTCTACTGCTTCCTCAAGTTTGAGCCAAAGGAGGCTCTAATTATGGCCGCCAGCAGCGGAGGCGACACCGACTCCATAGCTTGCATTGCCGGCTCCCTTTTCGGCGCAGCCTTCGGAGCATCCTGGATACCGGAGAGCTGGCTGACAGCTGTGGAGGGAAAAGAGAGAATTGAGAATGCGGCCCGTGGGCTGTGCCGGCTTTCCGCCTCCTTCTGCCGCTAGGGCGTGGCGGATTTATATCATTAGCTTCGTTTGGGATTTTATGATAGATGTAGGAATTGTCGGTGGTTCGGGCTACACCGGTGGGGAGCTGTTGCGTCTCCTTGCAAATCATCCCGAGGTTAAGGTAGTCGCCGTTACCTCTCGAAAGCTGGCAGGAAAGAGCGTTACAACGGTTCATCCTCACTTAAAAAGCATCTATTCTCAGAGCTTTGAGGCACTTAATAGCAACGAGGTTGCAGAGCGCTGCGACATTGTTTTTACCGCTGTTCCCCATGGCACCGCCATGGACTGGGTGCCACAGCTTCTTGATGCCGGGACAAGGGTCATCGATCTGTCTTCCGACTACCGCCTGCCCACAGACGTCTTCGAGAAGACCTATGCCACAAAGCATCGTGCTCCACGCGATGCGGTCTTCGGACTGACGGAGCTTCATCCCGAGGTAGCCCATGCCAAGCTGGTGGGCAATCCCGGCTGCTATCCCACAGGAGCTACCCTGGCCGTAGCCCCGCTGGCCAAGGCCGGTCTGGTGGAGCGTGTGGTCTACGACTCCAAATCTGGCATATCCGGGGCTGGAATGGAGCCTACTGAGACCTCCCACTATCCCAACATGTCACAAAATATTATCCCCTATAAGCTCACAACTCACCGACACGTCCCGGAGATCAAGCAGGAACTATCCCGCCTCTCGCCGGGCATAAAAGTGAACTTCACTCCCCACGTCATTCCTTCCGTGCGGGGTATCCTGACTACGGCCCATGTCTTCGCCCGAGAGGGGGCAGAGGAGACGCTGCAGGATAAGAACCAGGTAGCTTCGATCTATCGCGAGTTTTACAAGAACGCGTCCTTTGTTCGCATGGCGGACGCAGTTCCCAAGCTCTCCTCGGTGCGCGGCTCCAACTTCTGCGACATAAGCTTTGAGCCGGAGAAGGATAGCGATCGACTGGTGGTCATATCAGCTATAGATAACCTGGTGAAGGGAGCATCCGGCCAGGCCATTCAGAATATGAACCTCATGGTTGGCCTCGATGAGAAAACAGGTCTGTGGTTCCCTGGCATGGCACCCTGAACGAATGCAAATCTAGGTGAAAGAGATGAAAGTCAGAGATATTATGAATGTCAAGCCCGTCACCGTTCAGGCGGAAGCTCTTGTGAGCGAGGCGGCCCTTCTTTTACGCGAAAATAAGATCAGCGGCATGCCGGTTCTGGACGGAGAGAAGCTGGTGGGAGTGGTATCGGAATCGGACCTTTTACGCCTTTTATCTGTGGATGAAGAGGAAGGCGGTCTCTGGCTTCCCAGTCCCTTCGAAGTCTTTGAGATTCCATTCCGAGATCTGGTTAAGTGGGAACGAATACATGCCAATCTAGAGGAGATTCCCAAGAAGAAAGTGGGCAATATCATGAGCCTGAATTTGCATGATGTGGGACCGGATGATTCTGTAGAGGAGGCGGCAAGCATTATGACTCGCCATCGCATCAATCGGCTGCCTGTGGTGGAGAACGGACGGCTGGTAGGCATAGTGACCAGGGGCGACATAATTTCCGGCCTGGGGATGCAGCATGCAGATACTTGAAGGTGGCATTTGTGCCGTTCCCGGCGTTCGCGCTGCTGGAGTACGCCAGGGAAAATACGGACTGGCATTAATCGCCGCCTCCGGAGCGGCAGCCGGCATGTTCACCACAAACAAGGTGAGAGCAGCTCCGCTGGAGGTCACTGCAAAACACCTTGCAGCCGGGGGCTATCTGGATGGCATTATCGCTAACAGCGGCTGCGCCAATGCTTACACCGGTCCGCGGGGGATAGAGGATGCCAGGGCTATGAGCAGGCTATTGGCCGGATTTCTGACAACGGATGAAACGAAGATAGGCGTGGCTTCCACCGGCGTCATCGGCCGTTACATCGATCTGCCGCTTATCACCCGGCTCTTCGAACAGGCCAAAGAGAAGCTGCGCAGCGACGGGGAGGCCAGCACGCAGGCAGAGCGGGCCATCATGACCACGGACACTCGCGCCAAAGAGATCGCAGTGGAGCATAAGGGGCTGCGCGTGGCCGGCATCGTCAAGGGTGCAGGAATGATCGAGCCCAATGTGGCTACCATGCTCTGCTTCCTTTACACGGACGCCAACTTCCCTGCAGAGATCCTGCACAAATGCCTCGCCGATGCCGTGCAAGATAGCTTTAATATGCTCACTGTGGATGGGGATACCAGCACCAATGATACTGTGCTTCTCACATCTACCGGAAAAGTCTTAGGCCGTGAAGAGGATTTTCAGGTAGCCTTGAGATACGTCTGCATGGAACTGGCCCGCATGATGGCGCGGGATGGCGAGGGCGCCAGCAAGTACTTTGAGACTGTTGTCAGCGGCGCGCGCAGCATTGAGGATGCACGTCTGGCAGCTAAAGCCGTCGCTCGCAGCAGCCTGGTCAAGACGGCTGTTTATGGCGCTGATCCCAATTGGGGGCGCATCATCTGCGCAGTGGGATATTCTGGAGCAGAGATGGACCCGACAAAGATCACACTGGGCCTGGAAGGAAAGAGGCCTGATGGAACAAACATCAAGGTCTCGCTGGTGGAAAAGGGCCGCATTGTGGATGGCGTTTTAGATCAGGCCAAAGAGATCATGCAAGGGGATACTATTATCATCAATATTGACCTGGCCCTGGGCAGCGCTGGTGCGCGTGGCTTTGGCTGCGATTTGACCCATGAGTATGTGAATGTAAACGCCAACTACACAACCTGATTGAGCTATTATGTTTCGCGATCAACGTCTGGGGGAAAGTCGGCAGGATGTCTTGGATTACCTTTCCAGCCGAGAGGCAGACGAGCGCATCTTCCTGGCCGATCTTCTGGTGGACAAAGCCCACCTGGTAATGCTCAGAGAGCAGGGTCTGATCTCGGGAGAGGTATGCAGCCGGATTATGGCAGCTCTGGATGATCTTATGGAAGAGGGCTCGCATACGCTTGGCGCTGGCGAAGATGTTCATGAGGCCATTGAGGCTTATGTCCTGGCGAGGGTAGGGCCTGAGGGCGGCAGGATGCACACCGGTCGTTCCAGAAACGACGAGGTAGCCACCTGCATTCGCTTGGCGCTGCGCTCTCAAATGCTGGATCTGATGCAAGAGCAGCTCTCGCTGATCAGCACACTGGTCAGGCTGGCCGAGAAGCATACCGAGACAGTCATTCCCGGATTTACTCATACCCAGCATGCTCAGCCCACGACGCTCGCTCATCATCTCCTTGCTCATGCCGATGCTCTCGGACGGGACCTCTCCCGTTTGGAGGATGCCTTCAGCCGGGTAAATCTTAGTCCTCTGGGCGCGGCTGCCTTTGCCTCCACCGGTTTCAAGATCGATCGGCATAGGACTTGCCGGCTTTTAGGCTTTGACGGCCTGGTGGAAAACAGCATGGATGCCGTCTCCACCCGCGATTTTATCCTAGAAGTATTGGCCGACCTGTCAATTTTGATGATCAACCTCAGCCGCCTGGCAGAAGAACTGGTGCTCTGGTCCACCTCTGAGTTCGGTTACCTGGAATTGGACAACCTCTATGCCTCTACCAGCTCCATCATGCCCCAGAAGAAGAATCCTGACACGGCTGAGCTGGCCAGGGGAAAGACCGGTTCCGTCTTGGGAAGCCTGATGGCTGCGCTCACCATCTGCAAGGGCCTGCCCATGAGCTACAACCGCGACCTACAAGAGGTCACGCCCCATCTCTGGAGGGCCTTGGATTGGGCGAGAAGCACGGTGCGCATTCTGGAGGGATGCGTTTCCTCTCTAAAGTTCAACCTGCCGCGGTTGGAGACGAGTTCAGGCGCGGGCTTTTCCACCGCCACGGAGATTGCCGACTCGCTGGTGCGCATCACCGGCATGCCCTTTCGCACAGCTCACCGTATTGTGGGCCGCATTGCCGCCTCAGGCATCAGGCCAGGCCTGGTCGATCTGGATGAGATAGCCCTGGAGATAGCAGGCTTTAAGGCCGGCGAGCGAGGTTTTTCTGAAGCTGACCTGGAAAGGGCGCTGGACCCAAGAAGCAACGTCGCCCTGCGGGCCAACACAGGCGGGCCAGCGCCCTCGGAGACGGAGCGGATGATCAGGGAGAGGATGGTGCGGATAGCGGCGGGAGAAGAGAGGCTGGAAGGGAGGCGCAGCCGGGTGAAAAAGGCCCTGGGGGGGCTTGGGAAGGAAAGAAATTGCTAAAAGGAATATCGCCAGGACATTTTCCGCCAGCATTATCCTCTGCGCTTTGTGCCTGCCGCTCTTGAGTATTACTATCGGATCGCTGATCTTTCTGGCCTCGGCTATAATTCTGTGACCATCCAGATCATTCATGGTCTTGCATACCAGCTCATAATCCCGTTCCAGGGTCCGGCGTGATGATTCTTCGCTCATCGATCCGCCGATAGATAATGTGCTGGTGGATATCATGGAGCTAAAGTTCTTTCTCGGCACCGGTTCCTGTGAGCCAAGCGGGCGTCGTTGCCGCAGGATCCGCATCTGCGCCTATTTCATCTTCGGCGACAGCTGCATCCTGAAAAATATTCGCAAAAACCGTAAATGTGACCTTGCCGGACCGGCTGCTGCCATCAGCCATGCAGGCGGTATAGGTTCCTGCTGCCAGTGAGGATAATGAGAGATTGAACTTGTATCGGTCCGCTCCTCCCTCAG
>JAQTYS010000038.1:6814-14736 GCA_028688175.1 Methanothrix sp.
TTCGCAAAAACCGTAAATGTGACCTTGCCGGACCGGCTGCTGCCATCAGCCATGCAGGCGGTATAGGTTCCTGCTGCCAGTGAGGATAATGAGAGATTGAACTTGTATCGGTCCGCTCCTCCCTCAGACCTTATCTCTAAGCTTATCTGATCCCCAGATATTGAGCCGCTTGCTGTAGCCTTCTCAGTTTCTTTTCCTCTATTTATGACTCCCCGACCCACAATAGCATTGCTGAGCAGCAACTTGTGGTATATCATCTTGATTCTATCCTGGGTCCGATCTACAAGCACTCATCGTTCCCAGGTGAAATCATCGATTACTATTTGACGATTTTGGTTTAGCCAAATGTCTGTGGAGTCCTGAAATTATGGTTCGCTATATTCTTCGTCAAAACTGCAAGGGGGTAGCCACAGAAGAGATTGCGCAGGATGTTAAAGTCTCACAAAGGAGAATCCAGCAGATCATCAAGAGTACAAAGAGACCGGGCAAGAACCTGTCTTGGGTGAAAAAATTGGGCGTCCGGCAAAAGCATTCGATGAAAAGGTGGCTGAGGCAGTTCGTGAAGCTCACGCTTGCTATCGTTTGGGTGCGTAGATGTTTAGGCGAAAAATGCCTCTAGAAGCATATTTTGCAGTTGGACAATGGTGGTCGCGATCAGAATAACAAAACGTGTAGTTTATATTTGGCAAGATAGATGGAATAAATGGAGCTATGAAGGCTTGATTCCCCAATATGCAGGTGGACGATCATCGAAGCTTACAGATGCGAAAAAAGGGCAGTTAGTTCAACTTCCTAAGCAAGACGATACCTGGACTGCAGAAGAAGTTAGGGTCCTCATATTTAAAGAATTTAGAATAATCTTGAAAAATATCGGTATAAAATGCGCTAACCATTTCCTCGCGACTATCGAAGACCCGCAAATGCAGAAGGAATTTTAAAAAATCGTATCAATAATCGATAGAGATATGATCATTGGTTTTATGGATGAATCATATATTCTCTTGGAACTGTCAAAGCTCAGGGCAGTTAAGGTAGGCGGAAATTGGAGACTAATAGGGATCTTAAAAAACAACTAATGGTTCTGGAGAAGATGAAGATTGGAATTCCTCTCGAGGCGAATCTGGTTATTAAAATGGTGGTAGTTTAGGATCAAAATTGGTACGCTACCGCCTTTTCATTAATAAGAGATCTGTATCGGGCTCTCGATCATTTCTCGACTTATATGTAACATTAAGCGTATGCGAATAATTTTTTAGTTATTGCATTTTTCAAAGGTCTCTTAGGTCCAATGACAAGATCTACTTATTCTCTGCCTTGCTATGTAGCTTGAATAAATATATATTATATGCGTGTAAACTGAATATTTTAACAAGTATTTTTCAGATCATATTGACGATCGACATAAACTATTTATAACAACATTAATGACTATAACTGAGGAAGAACAAATATGAATAGGAATCAAAATACCATTTATAAACTCGTCCTACTGATTTTTTTTTTAACAGGTGTATCTTCTGCTGTGGTATCAGTCAGCAGCCTATTAGATAACGGCGAAGGAGCGTTATCAGCCAACGCGAAATATGACTTGGATGTCGACACCGATCTCGCCTATAAATCCGTTCTTGGTGACGGTCGGATATCATCGAGCCTATCCGCAGAAGGCAATGGCAGAAACAAAATCGATCAGTCGGCGGGCAACCAAGAGACGAGCATTTCAAGCAGCATTGACTCAATAGGTATTCTGAGCTCAACTGCATCCGGCTATGCTTCTTCGGATATCATACAAGTGGGACAGAATCTCCAATCCATCGGTCAGTCGGATAGTTCTGTTTCAGGCGCGAGCGGTTCTGTCTCCACAGCTCAGAATGCCGGAGTACTGGAGGGATACATAACGACATCCCAGATGATAACGGCCGGATCTGGCACGATTAGCTCTCTTCAAGCCACGAATTTAGCTGGGGCTCTGGGATATGCGGATGGTGTGGCCCAATCCTCAGATAATACCGTTCATCTAACAGGTGGATTGAACGGTGTGGGAGGCATGAGCGGCGTCCTGGGTGCTACTGCATCCGATGGTGTCAGTGCTGTGGGGTCTTTCGAGGCAGATAGCCTTGAATCGAAGACATATTCAGCGGTTAAGTCTACTTCTGCAGATGGTGATGCATATTCTTACCTTTCCTCGGCCGGTCATATGGAATCGAGCATGAGTGGTAGTGCTAATGGCCATGTAACCTCAAACCAGGAATTAGATGCAAATGGAGATGTAAAGGTATATGCTTCAAGCACCTCAGATGATTCTTCTTCCAAAATCTATGATGTAGAAGGGGAGAGCGTATCGGGCAGTATGTCAGCATCGGCTGGAAGCCCAGCTACCATAGACACCGACCTCGTGGGTGATATTCAGAATTCTGAATCCAGCTTCGTCCCTACACCCGGTTCATGGGTATGGAATGGATTTGGAGGCATCTTAACATCTAATCCTTTTCAGCTCGAAGCTGATGATGGCAAGACACATATCTTTGCAAAAGGTACCGATAACGGATTATGGGATAATGTAGACGGAGACTGGCAGGGATTGGGTGGTACAATTGACTCAACTTACTCGGACCCATTTGCTCTGCAAGATGAACAAGGCGATATCCATATTCTTGTCAAAAGTAGTGACGGGGCCTTATGGGATAGAGTCTATAATGGAGGCTGGTGGAACCTTGGTGGAACCTTAACCTCAAATCCCAGCGCAGCGTTTGAACTCGGATCTGATGGATATATGTATATCGTTGTTCGTGGTACTGACAACGCGCTTTGGTCCAGAGAGCTCAATACGGCAGATATGTCTGGTGACTGGTATTTCTGTGATGGTGTTCTCGCTTCAAATCCGCAAATAATCTTTGATAGTGAGGGGAATTGGCACACATTTGTCCGAGGAAGCGATAACGCTCTATGGGATCTCAATATGATCAAAAAAGATGATCACTTTTATGAAGGAGAATGGAGCTCCCTCGGTGGTATCATAACATCCGATACCATTCCGGTTGTAGACCCGTTTAATCCCAATTTAATCTATACCTCAGTTCGAGGCGGTGACGAATCTTTGTGGTACAATACCCTGGATACGACTTTGGGCACTTCAACTTGGACATATCTGGGTGGACATATGGTGGGCAATCCGGCACCTGTTGTAGATACTGATGGAGTGCTCCATAACTTCGTGCGGGGCAACGATAGACAGCTATGGGATAATGCGGATGGCACGTGGTATGATTTGGATGGATACCTCACATCCAGTCCTAATGCTATCCGAGATAAGGAAGGGAAACTGCATGTGGCGGTAGTTGGAGGAGATAATGGATTGTGGGTCAATACTGTTGGAATTGGCACGACTCCTACAACTCTTGTTGGCTCCTTTGCCTGCGACTATAGCAAGATCCAGTCTGCCGTAGATGAAATAAGTGCAGGCGGGATAGTAAAGGTGCTCAGTGGAACCTACAATGAGAATGTGCAAATAGACAAGTCATTGACTGTGAAAGGAGCTGGGAAAGCTGATACAATCGTTAATGGTCAGCTAGCAGGGTCGGTGTTCACCATCGGCCTCAATAATCCTTCCGCGCAGGTAAGCTTGTTGGATATGACCATTGAGAACGGAAATGCTCAGAATGGTGGCGGCATTTATAACAAAGGCACGCTGGATCTAACTGGCATCTTATTGACCGACAATTCAGCAGGAAACGGCGGTGGCATCTATAACAATGGTGGCACCTTGCACCTTAAAGACGTTAGCATAACCGAGAATGCTGCGGCAAATGGTGGCGGGTTGTTCTCTACCAATTCGCATGTTACATTTGATGGCGCAAAAGTATTCGTGACAGCTAACCGGGCAATTTCGCCATCACCATTTGAATCAAGTTGGTATCAGGGATGGGGAGTATACATCAATTCAGGAACGCCGACAACTACTTTTGGTTTCAACCCTACAACACAAGTAAAAGGCAACGTTCTTGTCCCTGTCGCTTAGATGCTACTATCTTTGAAGGGCGAATTGCCCTTCAATCTCTTTTTGTGTGCTTAGAAACCACTGGAAGGCCCATTCAGATTTATCTCGTCGAAGCGAACTGATTCATTGATTGCTTTGGCATTTATCGAATAATTACTGGTAGGAAATCCGCTTGTGTTCAAGGCCAGATCGAATCGACCGTTGATGATGAGCTTCTTGACCACTTTCATCTCTAGCGCCACCTGGGTGGCATTATCGATTGCATCTCCAAATATCTTGAATTGATATCTTCCTGGTGAGATCATGTCATTATCAATTCTCGCGTTGCCATCCTTGTCAGCATTTGCTCGAGTCGAAATCCAGGTTCGTGTAATATTGGCTCTGCCTTCCACCGGGTCTTTTTTTACCCCTACATTGAGGTTCTTTACATTGCTTGCCTGTACTGTGAAGTTGTTGGGTTTGCTCGGCATATGAATTCCAGGGAGATCGTAGCTGTATCCGTTCTTTGTTCCTGTGACCGTCCAGTTAGATGATATTGGCGGCATACTGGCTCCTACAATATCCATACTGTATCTGCCATGAAAGACCGGAAGTATGCTGCTAACCTGTATTGTAAGAAGTATCTCTCCCTTGCCGTTCCCTGAAAGGATTTTCTCTGGCCATACCGGGTCCACGAACTCTTTATAGTCATAGGAGCGGGTGGCTGTTGCATTCATTATAGTATCCACCATTGATAGATTCTCTATAGCAGAGTCTCCTCTCACAAGTTGCAGTTCTTTGAGATGGTAAGTACCATTGAATTTGTGCCGTTCAATGGTCTTGCCGTCAAAATCCATATGCAAGGTGTTGGGACCTATCGGCAAAATTCCAGATCCTAAGGACCAGACCACATTTTTGCCATTTTCGTCGTATAAATATCCCATCACGCTATAGTTTCCTGGATCATAAACCATGATACCCACATCTACTGTCAGGTATTCGAAGAGCCTATCGTTATTTATGTCAGATCCGTAATCAGAATAGCTGCCTGTGAGCTTAGCTCTCGGGCCTGATGCAGTACTATTATCATAGTTAGTCCTATATGTTTTAGTTATATAATTTCCCAAAAATTTATCGATCTCCATTCCGTTTTCATCATAGAGTGATATGCTCTCAATACGGTATGGTCCGGGCGATTTCAAATCAAAGAGATCAAACTGGATTTCATGGGCACCAATATTCAGGAAGGCAGCATTATTAATCCTGATCTTTTCTCCATTTTGCACATTGGCGAGAACTCCAGTGGCAGAGTATTTTCCTGCAGCCTTAACGCTGACGCTTGCCCCAATTGTTATATGGTCATCGATCCCATCATTATCTTCATCTTTCGCATTGTCGCTGAATAATCCACTAAATCGAGCCGTATACTGATCTGCGCTCTTCATGTTCACAAGGTGTGCGGATATACAGTAATCCTCATGCGCGGTTTGTTGATTTCCCGGGCTAATCATCATGACCCATCTTCCAGTCGCGGGTCTTTCTATCAAGTATGTCCTGGATGTATTGCTCTCTTTGTAGGTTACAAATGAATCTCTTTCGGGTCTGATCCATTCGCCCGTTGGTGTCTGGATATCCATTTTGATTTTGCTGGCCTCATTCCTCCAGTTGATAGCAAAGCTAGCTGAGGAGATATTCGGTCCGATGTTAATTGCGTAATTCATGGCCTCTGACGCAGTCAGCATGCTACAGGTTGGAATATCTGGATAGATATCCTCTTGCGTGGCTATTGCCTGGATACTTTGGTTAAAAACAAGGAATAATATGATGAAAATTGCAGACAAGATCCTGGAACTCATGTATCTCTTTATCAAGACGCGAAATATAAAAGTTTAACTCTCTTCGACAAAAAGAAATAAATAAGTTCAGAAAAAAAGAATATAAAGCCATGAAGTGGATCTTTATTCCTATTGTCTTCTTCATTTTTATGGTCATAACAGTTAGTTTAGCCTTCGATCTGTCGCCGGCAAATCCAACACCAGGGCAAGAGGTGGTCCTGACAGGGACGGCAAAGCCCATGGAAGAACTCACTTTCCAGTCCCGCTTTACTATGAATCTGCCTGTTACGGAAGGGGAATATGGATATGAGACAACTGTCCAGGTTCCCCAAAAACCCAATCGGTTTACGATATCTGCTAATAATGTGCAGGATTTTTATGCAGGAGTTAAATTTGGCATCTGGATCACCAAGAACTTTCAGGTCAGCGGCGGAATGATTCGCATCTCTCAAGCAGATGTACCGCCCGGCAGATATAACCTGAAGATGTTTGGCAAAGCCTTACCTGGCAGCACACAGGTGCCGGTAAACATCGAGGCTCAAACGCAGGTACAGGCGGATAATACCGGCAAGTATGAACTGATCATCGATACCTCAGGCATACCGGCGGGAGATTATTATGTAACCGGTGCGGGAGATGCAAAAACCATCCGATTGGGGGACGGCACGGTGGCAGTTTCGTCGTCAATCGATGACAATGAAATGGATAATAATGGAGCATCATCGAAAAAGCGGGTGCTAAATCCAGTGGCGATCAATCGTGAAATTGTCGAATGGTACGCCGGTCAGATTGGCTTGGAGATTAAAAACGCCAGTCAATACGACCAAGCAGAGGATCTCCTCAACAAAAGGCTCTCTGGAGGCTATTGGAGAATAATTGCTCAAGGAGAGCCTCTAACTGAGGAGGCAGGCGAATGCTTGCAGAAATATTGCCTGGTAAGAGGCGTCGATGCATGTGACGTTTGCAGAGAGAAAGATATAATTTTAAAAGGTGGCCAGCCCTCCTTGCAATCGAGCAGAAATGGCACAAGCCATCCTGCGCTCTCCGACAACCTGAGTTCTTCACAGTCCGGAATGATCGAGCAGAGAAACAACTTTTTAAGTACGGTCGCAAATTGGATTAAGAGACTACTGGGCATCTACTTATGAGGCTTTGAAGGATATTGATAAGATGAAGAAAATTCCGTCCGACCTGTTAGCAGCAGTAATTTTGGCGTTAGCGGTATTGCTCTTCACTCTGACACCTCTTTCCAATCTTCCTGTGCGCATACCTCTGGGTCTGCTTATGGTGCTGTTTGTGCCGGGCTACACCCTCATCGCTGCTCTTTTTCCCAAGAAGTCTGATTTGGAAGGAATTGAGAGGACAGCTCTCTCCTTTGGTCTTTCCATAGCCGTGGTGCCACTCATTGGTTTGGGCCTCAACTACACACCCTGGGGAATAAGGTTGACTCCGGTGGTCATCTCTCTGGCCATATTCACCATCACCATGGCGGCTGCAGCCTACTGGCGGCGCATGCATCTTCCAGCCGAAGAGAGGTTCTCCATCCAATTTCGCGAGACTATTAGCACCTGGAAGGGAGAAATTCTGGCGGATAACAAGGGCCGACTGGATAAAGCCCTTACGATAATATTAATAATAACTATTTTATTATCTATCGCCGCTTTGGTATATGTGATAGTGACCCCCAAGCAGGGGGAGAAGTTCACTGAGTTTTATATCCTGGGTCCGGGAGGCAAAGCCTATGACTACCCGACAAGTGTTCAGGCAGGAAATAATAGTACTGTTATTGTGGGAGTGGTTAACCATGAATATGCGCTCGTCAACTACACCATGAGCATAGCCATCAACAACACTCCTCCGAATAGCACTCTTATGAATAATACTGCATTTTATGACAATTCCAGGAACGATCTCCAGTTAATCTATCCGATAGCAAGCATGAATCTAACGCTTCTGCATAATGAGACCTGGGAAAAGCCGGTGACTTATGTAATAAATCATACCGGCGACCGCCAGAAGCTGGAATTTTTGCTTTACAGGGAAGGGAACTTCACCAGCTCTTACAGGGATCTGCATCTCTGGGTGAATGTATCACAAAATGGATTGAATCCGGC
>JAQTYS010000279.1 GCA_028688175.1 Methanothrix sp.
CTGGGGATGGAATTCATCTTGGTCTGCTCATCTCTTTGCATCGAAATAAGGCGCAGTTCGTAACCGGCGATATCTCCAACATCTCGATTAACAATCCGCTCATTGAGGTTAATGAGGATTTCAGTTAGGCCTTTAATGGCATTAAGCCGACCATTGTTGATGTTGACCCCCGAATGCCCGCCTCGAAGGCCTGAAATCGAGACATTCAGAGCGACAAAATCCTTCTCCATATCCGAGCGCTCAACGGTTCCTTCAAATGAGACATCACAACCGCCGGCGCACCCAAAGAATATCGTCTTTATGTCCTCGGCATCAAGATTGATGTATTTTCTGCCTTGAAGCAAAGCTTTATCGAAGTGCTCTGCTCCGCCCATGTCATTCTCTTCCTGGACGGTAAAGAAGCACTCCAGAGGGTACTCTTTCAGCGCCTCATCCTTCAGGAGCGCCAGGGCTGTGGCAACGCCTATGCCGTCATCCGCTCCCAGAGTGGTGCCCTTTTTTGGATCATCTTCACTACCCGGATCTCCGGCCTTTATCCATTTCTCCCCATTCTCCCCATTTTTTCCATTGATCTCAAAGTCAAAAACCTTTAAGGGAAATATATCATTTTTAGGGAAACAGACCATATCCATGTGTGCCTGGAGGGTGACGTATGGAGCAGCGGAATATTGTCCCGACCCCTTCCTGCGAACAACGATAACCCTTTTACCGGCATCCGTTGCATTTGCTTCGTAAAAAATGGGCGTCTCAATATTTTCGATCTTGTTGGCGCAATCTGCCACATACTGGCGCACTTCATCTTCATTGCCTTCTTCCGGATGGGCTTCATCACGAGAGGGATGTTTTAGGGTTGTTATCTTCATGAAGTGGTCGTAGACTGCTTTGGGCCCGAAATAATCATCTGTATCTGGCATAATTCATCCTCCACAATACAATGCAATTATGTAGGTTTAGCGACATCTACATAAACTTTACCAAGGATCAAGCGGATAGGTTCTGTACTTTAGGTTTTTAGATCAAAAAAAATTATCAAAATGTTTAATGTGATTTTGGTAAAAAGACAATTAACAATGCAAATTCAATAAACAACTAACCAACCAGAACCTTGCCGTGCTTGTCAATCTTTCCTTCATAGATCCGGGTGGAGCTGATGCGCACAAGATCCTGAGCCAGCTGATACTCAACCACGGATATCTGAAGACCTTTCAGGTTCTTTTTCGCCCTCAGCCGATTGATCTTCTCAGCCATGGGCAAAGTCTCAGGAGAGACGACGATAAAATCAAAATCTTCATAGATGGAGGAGCCGCATTGATCATCGATCTTTATGATGCAGGCATGCTCAATGCCAAAGCACCTCTTTACGACCGCCCGCAAATTCTTCGATCGTACCTCAAAATCGCTCACGAAGCGGGTTCGGCTCTCTCTGGCCATCTCGTCAGAGGTAAGACCAATTACTACCTCGCCCTCTCCTCCCAGCTCATAGGCACGCCTCAGCAAGGAGATATGCCCATCATGAATGGGATCGAAAGTTCCTCCTACTGCAACTCTGGCCATCAGGCCCGCTAACGAGAGAACTGTATAAGTACTTGACGGCATCACCCTGGGATCAGATTCGCCGCCCCCGAAAACGTTCCAGGATCTTGGTTACAATACGACTGGAGCTGCAAAGAGGGCAGGGCTCATGCTCCTCAATACGCACAATTTGGGGATGCAGGCCACGACGAAACAGCTCAGTCTGCAAAGCTGCTTTATCAAAATGCTGATCATAACCCAGTGTGATTATATCCGGATTGAGCTGCTCTATCGTGCGGAAGATATCCGTCTCCTCGCCCAATACAGCTCTATCCACGACCTTGAGGGATGATACCATCCGCAGCCTCTGCTGCTCAGGCAGTATAGGTTTGGGCTTGTGGCGCACATTCACATCCCTGGCGACAATAACCACCAGTTTGTCGCCCAAAGCTCGCGAGCGCTCCAGGTAGAGGACATGTCCTGGATGAAGAAGGTCAAAGGTGCCAGTGGCTACTACCAGGGTCAAAGCCGGTCCTCTCTAAATTCATCTTCAAAATCATCTTCAAAGTCCTCATCAAAGCCGCTATCCTTGAATTCAACATCTAAAATTGCCAGATCGCGCCGCCTTCCGCCGCCATCATAACAGGCAAAGCTCTGCTCGTCAAAAGGCGGGCCGACGATGATGTTGAAGTCACCGGTGCGTAAGAAAAAGATGAGGTCCTGCTCAGAAGGCCTGAGGTCTCCGGAAGGATGGCTATGCGCAGAACCCGCCACTGCCATATTAGGTAGCATGTAAAGCCGAACCAGAGCGCTCATCCGTGAGCTTTCCGTGCCGGGCAGTATGAGGACCTCGGTGATGATCTCCTCATCAACCTGAAGCAGCCCCGCGAACTCCACGGGCAAAGAAGAGCGGGACGCCTCTAAGATGAATCGCAGCGTATCCCTGGCAATGCCGCGCACCTTCCTCGGTCTCATCTTCCCTCCCCAGTTGGCCTTGCCACAGCGGCTCGCAGATGAATACAGTCTCCAGCCAGTACCCTTTTTTGCTCATCTCCGATTTGAAGGATAAGAGCACCGTCCTCTGCCAGGTCTACAGCTTGGCCTACCAGATCGCCTGCCGCAGAGGTGATGCACACCTGACGATTCAGGGTGAGCGAACGGCTGCGCCATTCTTTTAAGATCTCAATGCTTCCCATATTTTCAATTGCCACTTCAATCTCCTCAAGAATTCTGCAGACAAGATCGCATCGGTCAATGTCGTGGCCGAGCTCTACCGCCAGAGAGGTTGACCTCCAATCAGCAGGAAACTGGGATAGGTCATTATTGGCATTGAGGCCCAGTCCCACCACGGCATAATCCAGCCGGTCTACCTGTGCGCCCACCTCCATAAGTATGCCGCAAATCTTTAGCTCCCGGATCAAAAGGTCATTGGGCCACTTGATGCCGGCATTCAGGCCATAGAGAGAGAAGAGAGCCCTGCAGAGTGCGATACTTACAGCCATGTTTATCTGGTAGACATGATTGAGCGGCATAGTCGGCTTCAAGACGATACTCATCCAGATTCCACCGGGAGGCGAAGCCCAGGGTCGAGAGAGTCTTCCCCGGCCATCTGTCTGGGTCTCGGCCAGGATTACAGTGCCATTGGGATAGTTGCTGACCAAAGCGAGGGCAGCCGCATTAGTGGAGCTAACCTCGTCATAGATGCGCATATCTTTTCCCAGCCACCTTGTCTTAAGGCTGCGGGAGATGCGATCCGCATCCAAAAGATCAATTTTTTTGGTCAATCGGTAGCCTTTCCCGGTAGAGGACGAGATTTCATATCCTCTCTGGCGAAGAGTCTGGACCTGCTTCCAGACGGCGGCACGGGAGATGGCGAGCCTTCTGGCCATCTCCTCACCGGATACCCACTCACCAGAGATCAAGAATGAGAGGATATCGTGAGCTGCCACCTTCAGCTCTTCTCCTCGGAACGATTCTGGCTGAGGTAGGACCCCACGGCGGCGGCAACGGCCGCAATCTGCCGGTTGTCCGCACC
>JAQTYS010000280.1 GCA_028688175.1 Methanothrix sp.
GATTGTCGATTCGGCTTCTCCATTTATTGCGATCTTTTTGGATTTATCCTTTTTGCAGTCGCCTTATCATCTCTCTGGAAAGGTAAAAGAGGCAATTCAACGAAATTAGAGATACTATGATCAAAAAAATTATGATTGCCACCGATGGATCGGATACAAGCAAGAAGGCAGCAATGATTGGCATAGACATCGCCCGCCGTGCAAACGGCAGCATCACTGCAGTTTATGTCATGGAAACACTGCGCCTGGCCCACCTGCCGGGTTATGCGACCTTGCCGGGACTAAAAGAGAAAATTCTTCAGCTCATGCAAGAAGAAGGACAGCAGGCAACGCAGTTCATTGAAGATCAGGCTTCTATTATGAAAGTTCCCTGCCAGAAGATCTTGGCCCAGGGCCGCCCCAGTGAGGAACTTCTCAAGATCTCCCATGAGCAGGGAATTGATCTTCTCATCATGGGCAGCATGGGCCGCACAGGCATGGAAAAAATCCTCTTGGGGAGTGTTGCCGAGAAAGTGGTCTTGCAGTCCTCAATCCCTGTACTCCTGGTTAAAGGAGAGTAAACTGCCGCCCAGAAGTCACGGGAATATATCGCTATGAATTGCAAAGGGATATTAATGAATGATATCAAATATCATTCTTGATCTTCCCATGAATCACATTAAGAAATTAATTCACAAAGCCAGGCACAGCTTCTTTCTCTTTGGCCTGGCCAGCATTCTCTGGTTCATCTTTCGTACAGGCAGCAAGCCCACCCGCATGAACTACCCCTGCCAGCAAGCCTCGGCTGCCAGCGGGAGCCTGTGGATTACAGCCTTTGTTCTGCCTTTCATCATGACGGTTGCATCACCGGGGAAGTTGGTCGGAAGGAAGCGCATGGCCTTAGCCGGATTTCTGCTGCTTCTGTTCGTCTCCTTTTCTGTTCTTTTTGGGTCAACCAACTTGATGAGCTTGACCGGTGCGACAGGAGACGATACGACTGCGTACGGCAGAGGAGATACGATCATGATCAACCTTACTCAAATGCACTCGCAATTTCCAGAGCCGTCCGACATATTTGCTGTGACCGGCACCACAGGAAATGATGATGCTATAGAGAGACTGATAGAAGCGATGAACAATCACGACCTGCCATTTTACGCCCCAAACGCCTCTTTTGGCATCATCGAGAAGGATGATGTAGTGATAATCAAGGTTAACAGCCAGTGGAATGAGAGAGGCGGCACCAATTCCGATCTCGTCAAGCTCCTCGTCAGGGCGATCCTCAATCATCCTCAGGGCTTTGCCGGCGAGGTGATCATCGCCGACAACGGCCAGGGCCAGTATGGATCGACGGGCAGTGGGGGCAGCCTGAATTATTCTCAAAACAACGCTGAGGATAGATCCCAATCCATGCAGGCGGTGGCCGATTCCTTCTCTGGTCAAAAGGTATCGACCTATCTCTGGGATAGGATAACCAACAAGAAGGTGAGTGAATATGTGGATGGCGATATGGCCGACGGTTACGTTCTATCCGGTCCGCCTGATGCGCAGACGGGAATAGCCGTCACTTACCCTAAGTTTCAGACCAAATACGGTACTTACGTCAGCTTTAAGCTGGGAGTCTGGGATGCCGTTAATGGCAGCTACAACTCCCGGCGCCTCAAGGTGCTGAATGTTCCCGTTCTCAAGACCCACTCAATCTACGGCGTAACCGCCAGCATCAAGCACTACATGGGAGTGGGCTCAGATCGGCTCAGCCGGGAGGCGGGCGGCAGGTCTCATAATTCAGTCGCCTCCGGTGGCATGGGAACAGAGATGGCGGAGACGAGATTTCCCGACCTGAACATCCTGGATGCCATCTGGATCAATGCCCATCCCGGAGGAGGGCCCAGCACCTCTTACGACGAAGCAGATCAAGCCGGCATCATTGCCGCCAGCATCGATCCCGTGGCCCTGGACTACTGGGCCGCCAAGAATATCCTCATGCCTGCTGCCCGGCAAAAGGGCTACGATGATCTGGAGTCCATGGATCCGGATAACACATCTCCGGGCTCATTTGGCGATTGGTTGAGGCTCTCCTCGGCTGAGATTTCACAGGCTGGACATCAGGCCACGTTGAGCGAGAAGAATATGAATGTCGATCTGGCCTGAGAAAAAGTTAATATCAATCGCTCTGCAATTTCATGATCAAGGAGAGTAGCAATGATTGCCAGAAGAGCAGAAGAGATCGCTCCTTTCATCGTCATGGATGTCCTGGAAAGAGCGCGGGAGATGGAGCGCCAGGGAATTAATGTCATCCACCTGGAGGTAGGCGAGCCGGACTTTGATATTCCACCAGCCGTGAAAGATGCCACCTGCCAGGCATTGGAGGAGGGGCTCACCCATTACACCCATAGTTTGGGCGATTTGGAGCTACGCGAGGCCATTGGCCGGCACTATCTGGAGACCTATGGCGTCTTTGTGAAGCCGGAGCAGATAGTGGTAACATCCGGCACCTCCCCGGCCATGATGCTCATCTTTGCGGCGCTACTGGAGAAGGGCCAGGAGGTAATCATCTCCGATCCCGGTTATGCCTGCTATCCCAATTTCATAAAATTTCTAGGAGGCATTCCCGCAAGAGTGCCGGTCTATGAAAAAGACGGTTTTCAACTGCGACCGGAGGCTATTCAAGAGAAGATCAGCAGGAAGACAAAGGCCATTCTCATCAACTCGCCCTCCAATCCCACCGGCTGCCTGCTCTCCGAGAGCACCATGCGCTCCATTGCAGGGCTATCGCCCATCATCATCTCCGATGAGATCTATCACGGCCTGGTTTACGAGGGAAAAGAGCACTCCATCCTGGAGTTTTCCGACAACGCTTTTGTCTTAAACGGCTTTTCCAAGCTCTATGCCATGACCGGCCTGCGACTGGGCTACCTTATCGCCCCGGAGAGATTCGTCCGGCCAATTCAGAAGATGCAGCAGAACTTCTTCATCTGCGCCAGCTCTCTGGCTCAAAGGGCGGGCATCGCCGCTCTGCAGGAGACTGGCCTGGAGGTGGCAGAGATGAAGAAGATCTATGACCAGCGCCGAAAGTTCATGATCATGCGCCTGAAAGAATTGGGCTTTTCCATTTCCGTGGAGCCGACGGGGGCTTTTTATGTCTTCGCCAATGCCCGGAGCTTCTCGGGCGACTCTTACAAGCTGGCCTTCGAGATCCTGGAGAATGCCCATGTGGGTGTGACGCCGGGAATAGACTTCGGGCCAAATGGGGAAGGATACTTGAGGTTCTCTTATGCCAATTCCCTGGAAAACATCGCTGATGGGCTGGACAGAATAGAGAGGTATCTCAAGCATTATTAAGGCAAAATTGCAAACGCCCTTGCAGGAAAACCTGATCCACCCTCGGGCTTTGGAAAGGCAATTACAATCAAAGCTCCATATTCAGGAACCTTGTCGAGATTTGCCAGCAGTTCAATCTGGAAATGGTCCTGTCCAAGGATATAGGACTCCAGGGTGTAGTCATCTTTGCTCGTCTGGATCCCTGGATCCGTATCGGTAGTCTCATGACCGGATGCCGTGA